>CAYYYQ010000055.1:0-17125 GCA_964475915.1 uncultured Candidatus Saccharibacteria bacterium | reverse complement strand
GACGAGCGGTTCGTCGTGCATAAGAGGTATTCGGTCGAGAAGGTCTTCGAATCCATAAATCACCGCGGCGACGCCAAACGTCCCGAGGAGCGAGAAAAGAAGCGGGTACCGCCCGAATACGCTGCGGTTGTGCCGGCGCATGTATTCGGTCATGTCGCGGGTCGTCGACTCAAGCTGCTGCAAGGGATCAAGCATGATGCTGGAAGTATAGCGCGAGTTAGAGTACGCTTTCCGTATGCGCGGTTAGCTCAGTTGGTAGAGCACCCCGTTTACACCGGGATGGTCGGGGGTTCAAGTCCCTCACCGCGCACCAAAGCACAAAAAGCCGCCTGCGTGGCTTTTTGTGTTTGGTGCGAGCCGGAGTGATATGCGAGCAGCAGCGAGCATCACGAGGCAGGGCCGTGCAAATCCGTGAGTGACGACGAGCGGATTATGCCTGGCCACAGCGCAAACTTCCAAATAGTGGGCATGGGGAGACTCGGTCACGGATAATTTCCTGCTGGAAATTTCCGCGACCCCGCCTCGGCGCCGCCCGCGCCTGCGGCCTTCTCGTCTCCCGATTTACTCCGCAAATCGAGTGGGCATGGGGAGACTCGAACTCCCAAGGATTGCTCCATACGCTTCTGAGACGTACGCGTATACCAATTCCGCCACATGCCCAACGAAGCCACTCTACCACTATCGGTGCTCCAGGTTAAAACACGTAGAGACGCAGGTGCGTGCCGCGACGATGCTGCCCGGAATCGGGTACGCTCCACACTCGCGCCGGCGCTTTTTTCTCGAAATGGAAGTCGAGCGAAACGAGTTGTGCGCCCGCGGGCAACTCCCGCTCGAGTTTCGGAAGAAGTTCGTCCAGCGTTTTGGAATACAAATAGGCGTACACATGGGTAGCCCGCGTAAGGTCGGTCGCGAAAAAACTCTCCCGCCGATAAGAGGCGTTGGGCAAGCGGTCCAGCCACCCACGTACGCGGGCGCAGCAATAAGGGACGAAATATTTCTCTATGCCGATGCAGGCGGCGCCCGGATTTGCGCGGGCTACGGCCGAAAGGATGCGCCCATCGCCCGCGCCAAGCTCATAGAAAACCGCCCCCTCGGGCAGCGGCCCGAGTTCTCGCACAACGAACGGGCCGATGCTCTTTCGAGCGGGAACAAAGGGTGGAACGCTGCGCAAGCGGAGAATCGCGCATATGAACCAAATTTGGTAGCCAATAAAAGCGAGCCCGACAAAAATCTCAATCAGCGTAAGCAAGAGTGCCATGGTGCCCTCGGTTGGAATCGAACCAACATTAACGGCTTAGAAGTCCGCTGTTCTGATCCATTGAACTACGAGGGCATTCTTACCCTACCCTACTTCCCCGACGGGTCAACGAAGTGGTAGGTTGTTTGATAATTCGTTTCTTCCGTCGCGCGCGCGCCGAACACCTTTTGCGCTGCGTCGAACGTTTCCACGCTCGGTACTGGGACGGTCTTCCCTTGCGAGAGGACCGCGGTGCCGTCTTTCACGTGCAGGTATAACGCCGCGCTTGCGCCAAACGTCACGAGCGTGACAAAAAGCGCGGCAACGATAAGCAGGCCCCAATCGCGGTCGGGATCGCGGCTAGGCGGGCTAGAACGAGAAGAAAGGTAGCGTTCGGTCATGGCGGTGGCGGCTTACTATCTGACGCGGGCGTACTGGTCGCCGTGGTGCCGACCGAGACCGTGAGGTCTCCGGTCCAATGGGCGTCGCTACTCGTGAGGGCGTAACTTTCGGTTTCAATGTCGTACGGTTCGTATTCGACGGCGCCGGTGGTGCGCACGACCGCGTCAAACGATCCTTCTACGCGAAGCGCGAGGTCGAGGTGCGGGCGCGGCGTCGGGCTTGCGGTGACGGAAGAGACGGTCACGGTCGCACCTTCCGACGCGCCCAAGGCCTGTACCCCTTCGAGAAACGCGACGATGTTGTCGGGGTCGACAAAATATCCCGTGATGGTTGATTCTGCGGCGATAATGGACGCGCGCTCGTGGGCTGCGAACTGGTCGTCGGACGCCGTCGCATTCATGGCAGCGACTTCCGCCGTAAGCGACGCCGCGTCGTTGCGCATAAGCATGAGGGCGCTGAAAAAAGCAAAGTATGCAAGAGCCGCGAGCGCAAAGCAGGTGATCGCGAATGCCAGATGGATGGTGGAACGAGTCATGGCGTAAAGGTTCCCGTCACTTTCATGGTGAAGGAAATGTCTGATTCGTTCGCATACGCGCTAATCGGAAGGTCGACGCTCGTTACAAACGGCTCGCCGGAGAGCGCAAGGTCGTAGGCGCGCAGCGCTTCGCGCGTTGACGCCCTTCCCGCGAGCGACACTACCCCGCCGCGGCCGCTCGCGGCTGGCGTAAACGAAAGCGCCGTGAGGCTAATGCCCGGCCGCGGTACGGAAAGGATGCTTTTCACTGCGGCGCTCGCCGTAGGCGCGGTGGCAAGCACGGTGAGCGCCGACGCGCGCGACTGTGCCGTGGCAAGCAGGCTGGTGAAGTCGGGCGTGAACGCTGTTTTTACCGAAAGCGTCGCAAGCTCCGCGCGTTTATCCGAAATAATCGCAGAAAGAGCGCGGTAGCTTGGCACGAGGAAAAGAGCGCTCATGCCGAGCACGACGACGCCGAGCACGAAAGCTACGGTCATGAGCCGGAGGTAATACTCGCGGTTGAGCGCGCGCACGCGCTCGGGCGGCAGCAAATTGATGAGGTTATGCGCCATAGTCTCTAAGGGCGAGCCCGATGGCAGTCGCATAGGCAAGCGATTGCATGTAATCCACCGGCGGCAGCCATTCGTCACGCGACACGAAGTTCGTAAACACGTCGCCCAAGTCGACCGGGACTTTGAGCCCTGCGGCCAAATATTCGGGCAGTCCCTTCAAGCTCGCGTTTCCCCCGATTAAAATGGCGCGCGAAATGGGTTCGTGGCCGCCGCCCGCCGCAGCGCGCGTTTGCCAATAATCAAATCGCTGCGCGATTTCTTCGCGAATGGCGGCGACGGTGGAAAGCATCGCGGAAAGGTATTCGTCGTTCCCTTCGGAGGCAACGAGCCCGCGGTCCGCTTTGACGCGTTTCGCCTCTTCTTCGGTTACCCCGAAATACTTCTGCACCGCGAGCGTAAGGGCGTGGCCCCCGATGTCGAGCGTGGTCGCATAGCGCGGAAGCCCGGCCGCGGCGATGAGCAGTTTCGTCGTCGTCTTTCCGATATCGATAATGAGCACCGTGGAAGGATCTCCGGGCGCGAGGAGCGCCCGCGGAATGGAAAATAGTTCGCTCTCGATGCTGCTGATGCGCACCCCCGCGCCGTCGAATGCGGCCAGTGACTGCGCGATGACGCGGTGCGCATATCCCACCGCAACCACGTGGACCGCGTCCTTTTTTTCTCCGGTGGGGACGAAATCGTATGCCACTTCGGAAGGAGGAAGCGGGACGAACTCTTCGAGGTGCGCGGCGAGCGCGGCCGATTGTTCCGCGTACGTCGTCCCGGCAACGTCGGCTTCAAATAAATACGTGCGCGATTCAGGGAGCGCGATGTGCGCGCTCCCCACCCCGTGCGCCCGGGCGAGATTCTTGATGCCTTGAATCACGGCGCCGACGTCGTTCATGTCGGCCGAGGTGAATGCGCCCGAAGGAAGCGGCTCTTCGCCGTAGTCTTTAAGGACGAGCCCCCTTGGCGTTTGGGCAAGCACGGCGACTTTGATGCCGCTTGCGGAAACGTCGATGCCCGCGGTGGGCAGCGTAAGGTACGCGGGCGCGGGTAGGGTATGTCGTACGAATCGGGAAAAAGATCCGGCCATTACTGCGTAGTATACCGCGCGATGCGCGCGAGAAATAAATTAATGGGCGCTCGTACCGGGCGGCACGCTTCTGTCGGGCACAAGAAAAGCAAACGCATCCCCTTCCCCGACGGCGAAAAGCATGCCGTTGCTCTCGATGCCTTTTATCGTCCGCGGGGCCAAGTTAGTGATGTACGCAAGCTGGCGGCCGACGAGGGCGGACGGGTCGGGCACATATGCCGCAATGCCGGACACGATGGTGCGCGGGCCCGCTTCTTCGCCGAAGTCCACTTCGCATTTGAGAAGCTTGTCGGTCTCGGGTACGCGCTCCGCGCTTTTCACCGTGCCGATTCTGACTTCTATTTTATTGAAATCGTCTATGGAAATGCGTTCTTCACTCATGGTGTCGCGAAAGATAGCTGGTAAGGATGAGCGCGGCTGCGGAAGCATCCACCGGCTCGTGCGTTTTGGGCGACCGAGACGGCTTCTCGTCCGGGGCCCCGGGGCCGCGCCGCGCGGCGGCGCTCGTCAGAAATTCTGGTTCCCAATGTACGGGGAGTGAAAACGTATGCGCTACCCAGGCCGCAAATGCCTGCGCTTCTTTGTGGATAGGGTTCTCGTTTCCGGAAAAGTCCTTCGATTCGCCCATCACCACCGCGGTAATCCCGTGCTCGGGGATTACGGCTGCGAGGCGCTGCGGTAATTCGTGGGTCGGCACAACCTCGTGCGGGAATCCCATCTTCCCGGACTCGTCCGAAAGGGCGAGACCCGTCTTTTTGCTCCCGTAATCGATGCCGAGGTAGCGCATGCCTCAATGCTACAGGCGAAGCGACTCTTGTGCTACCGTGATGCACACGGATGGGTGGCCGAGTGGTCTAAGGCAGCGGTCTTGAAAACCGCCACACCGCAAGGTGTCGTGAGTTCGAATCTCACCCCATCCGCCTTCGGTCCGCCGAAACGAACCTTCGGCGAGACGGCGTCCGCCATAGTTTGCGAAAGGAATCTTCGTGCTTGGGTGGTGCTATGATTGAGTGCGTATGCCGCGACCGCCGATCTTTGTCTGGGAAGGAAGCGATTACACCTTTGCAAAAAAGAGTGCCGACTGGTATTGGGTGCTCGGCATTCTCGCCGTCGGCGCCATCGTCGCTTCTATTCTCTTCAAGAATATTTTGCTCGCGCTCGTCATTTTTGCCGCCGCGATGGCGACGGCGCTCCAAGCGGCAAAAGAACCGCGCATGCACCGCTTCCAAATCACGGAACAGGGCCTCATGATCGGCGACCGCCTCTACCCCTACGACACCATGCTCCATTTCTCCGTGCTCGAATATCCCGACCAAGACCTTCCGCCGGCGCTGTCGATTAAAACGCGGAGTCTATTGTCTCCGCACCTTCTGGTTCCCTTAAGCGGCGTCGACCCGGACGCCGTGTATGAGTATGTGTCGCTCCACCTCGAAGAGGACCACCACGAAACGTCGGTCATCGACCGGCTGGTCGAGCTCATCCAGTTGTAGTAAAGTCAGTGCGTTACCGAACGCTCCCGTCGTTCAATGGATAGGACGCAACCTTGCGGAGGTTGTGATGTAGGTTCGATTCCTACCGGGAGCACAAACGACACGAACGCCTGCCCTGCGGCAGGCTTTGTGCGTTTGCGAACCCGAATGAGCGGCCTGCGCCGCTCATGGGTAGGAATCGAACGCCGGAGCATGTTCCATTCAGCAGAATGGAACGGCGAGGCGGTGCCTAGACCGGAAGTTTGCGACGGCAAACTTCCGAGTCGAAGGAGATAAGGCGTAATCGCCGGTCCTACCGGGAGCACAGCGAGGCGAGTGACGACGAGGCGAGAGTTGTGGCCACAAAAGATATACAGGTATAGTGTGCAAGTTCGCTCTCGTCGTTCAATGGATAGGACGGCTCCCTCCGAAGGAGCTGATGCCAGTTCGATTCTGGCCGAGAGCACTAGTAACAAACCGCCCTCTCGGGCGGTTTGTTATTTGCCGGTTTTGGCGAGAGCCTTGGCGAGGCGCGACTTCTTGCGGGCCGCGTTATTCGGCTTAATGATGCCGCGCTTGGCGGCCTTATCGATGGCCTTATAGGCGTCCGAAAGGAGCTTTGCCGAGTCTTTGCTGCCCGTGGCGAGGGCCTTTTTTACGGCCTTCGACGCATCGGTGAGCTTATTCTTGCGGCGAAGGTTAAAAACGCGGCGGCGGAGCGCGGCGCGGTGAGCCTTCTTTGCGGACGAAGTGATTGCCATGTCGCCTGATACTACGGCATATCTTCGGGGTTCGCAAGCAGCCGGGCGGCTCGCGCCCGAATCCCCTCACCTGTATGATGAGGCCATGATCCGGGAAATGAGCGGCACCGTGCTTACCGTAGAGCCCCTCGGGGCGATTATCGAAGTTGCCGGATTCGGGATATTCGTTCACCTCGCAAACCCCTCTGCCCTCGTTCCCGGGACGGTGTCCCGGCTTAAAACCTACCTTGCCGTAAAGCAAGACGGCATGGAGCTCTACGGATTTACGGACGAAGCGGACCGCCGGTTCTTCGAGCTTTCGCTCACCGTGTCGGGCGTGGGCCCCAAAACGGCGCTTTCGCTCCTGCGCCGCGCGCCACGGGAGAAAATTGAGGAAGCCATCAGCAAGCGGGACCTCAATTACCTCACCCGCGTCGTGGGCCTCGGCAAAAAAAGCGCCGAGAAACTGATGGTGGAAATCGGCGAACGCATTTCGCTTTCGGGCGAACGCCCTGCCGGCCACGACGCCGAAATATTTGACACCCTGGTCGCGCTTGGCTATACCGAGCGCGAGGCGCGCAAAGCCGTATCGGGCATCCCGGACTCCGTGTCGGGGAAAGACGCCCGGCTCCGCGCAGCGCTCTCCGCCTCGAGCCGCTAACCCATGAGCGCCCTTAAACGCTTTATAGAGAACCTCATGCCCCGCCGCGCATACCGCGCGCTACTCGCGCCGTATCATTTCCTGTGGGCGTGGGGCGCGGCGGCGTGGTATGGCTTTCCCGCAAGAAAGCTTACGGTCATCGGCGTCACGGGCACCAAAGGAAAATCTTCCGTATCCGAAATGCTTTTTGCCACGCTTACGGCGGCCGGGCATACGACGGCGATCGCGGGCACCATCCGTTTTGCCGTGGGGGGAAACTCGCGCCCGAACTTGTATAAAATGACCGTGCCCGGGCGCGGGTTTCTGCAGAAATTTCTCGCGGGTGCGGTGCGGGAAGGAGCGACCCATACCGTGCTCGAGCTCACGAGCGAAGGCGTGCTCCAGTATCGCCACCTTTTTCTCGACCTCGACGCGCTCATTTTCACGAACCTCCAGCGCGAGCACATAGAATCGCACGGGTCGTTTGCTAAGTACTTCACGGCGAAGTTCCGTAGCGCAAACGCGCTCGCGCGGGCGCCGAAGCGACCGCGCGCCATCATCGCAAACGCCGACGACGCGTACGGCGGGGCCTTTCTCTCCGTCCCGGTGGAAAAGCGCCTGCCCTTTTCGCTGAAAGACGCCAAGGACGTGGTGTATAAAGACGGCGGGGCCACATTCATGCACGAGGGCACCCGCATTGACGTGCTCCACCCGGGCGCGATGAGCGTGATGAACGCGCTTGCCACGCTCCGCGCGGCGCAATTCCTCGGCGTGCCCGCCGACGTTGCCGCAAAAGCGCTTCAAAACCTCGTGCGCATCCCGGGCCGGGCCGAGCGCATTGACGCGGGACAGGACTTCCTCGCCGTGGTGGACTATGCCCATACGCCGGATTCCTTGAAGGCGCTCTACGACGCATATCCGAACCGGCGCAAAATTTGCGTACTCGGGAACACCGGCGGCGGGCGCGACACCTGGAAGCGCCCTCTCATGGGCCGCATCGCCGATGAGGAGTGCGCGGAAATAATTCTCACGAACGAAGACCCGTACGACGAAGACCCTCGTGCCATCGTCGACGCCATGGCCAAAGGCATGCGCCGCGCGCCGCGCATTACCATGGACCGCCGGGAAGCGATTAGAGAAGCGCTCTCCCTCGCCAAGCAGGGCGACGTCGTACTCGTAACGGGCAAAGGCACCGACCCGTTCATCATGGAAGCGGCGGGCAAGAAAACGCCCTGGAGCGACGCAGCCGTCGTGCGGGAAGAACTTGAAAAGCTTGCCCGCTGAGCTGCTATCATTAGCGCTGTATGCGGAGCGATGTCTACCTTTTCTTCGGCATCATCTTTTTTATATTCATCGTATGGATAGCGACGGGCGGCCCGTCGCGCCCCATTTCCTTTGCGGGTCCCTACATTTTGCCGCTTGCGCCCGGGACGACGCCCACGGGCTACAGCCTCTCGCGCACGGCGAGCACGACCGTAAGCCATTCATCGGGATGGACAAGCAATACGCTGCGGAGCGTACAGCAAGACGTGGTAACCCTTGAAAAAGCCGTCGTAAGCTCTACGCGATTCGGCGACCCGTCGCCCCATAAAGGCGCCGTGACCATCCGCCACAGTATCGGAGGACTCGGCGCCACGGACCCGGATAAAGAATACATTTCCCTCTATGCATCGAGCGGCGCCGGGAGCGGCGTCACGATTACGGGGTGGAAAATATACAGCGAGGCGCTCGGCCACTCGTTTACGATTCCCCAGGGAGCGAGCACCCCGACGTCGGGCATCGTGAATCGCGTTTCTCCCATCGTCCTGCTTCCCGGACAAACAGCGACCATTACCGTCGGCGATTCTCCGGTCGGCTTTTCATTCCGCACCAACCTCTGCACCGGCTACTTTGAAGAGTTCCAAAACTTCACCCCTTCCCTTTCCCTGTCGTGCCCCACGCCGTCGAGCGACTTCGACCGCTTCTACCTCGGAAACGAGCACAGCCTCGACGCATGCAAAGCGTACCTGCGTACCGTCCCCCGCTGCACTATCCCGAACAACGAACCGAGCAACATTGCCGACGATTGCTACCACTTCATCGATACCTATCTCAACTACAACGGCTGCGTGGTGGCGCACGAAGGAGATGCCGGGTTCTTCGGCACCGAATGGCGCATTTTCGTGAAGCGCGACGACGCATTCTTTACGAAAGCCCACGACACCATCAAACTCCTCGACGAGAACGGCAAGACCGTCGATTTGTTTTCCTATTAGTGGGCCATCCGGCTCGCACTTGTGGTCACAGGTAATTTCCTGCTGGAAATTCCCGCGACCCCACCTCGCGCCGTCGCGCTCCGGCTCGCACCAGTAAACAAAAACAGCGCCCATGCGCTGTTTTTGAATCTGGTGCGCCCAGCAGGATTCGAACCTGCGACCGTCTCCTTAAAAGGGAGCTGCTCTACCAACTGAGCTATGGGCGCTTGCTTAGCGTTATAGCGCAGATTCGCGAGTTTCGGAAGCCTCGACCGGTTCCGTCATGAGGTCGAGCTTGAAAGCGATCGAAGAGACGCGAGTAAAGGTAAGAAATGCGCCGGTAGAGGCGACAGTAATCATAAAACCAACCCACCGCACCGGGATAAGGTATGCGCATAGGAGCGGGACAACCGCGGTAGACCCTAGGTCAAACACCGCACGCACCGCATGGAAGCGGTAAACGGATCCGAGCGAGTCAACCATAACACGGAGCGTATGAGAAAGCGGCGTACCGCGGTCAGCCCTAAGCGTAAGCGCGAAAGCGCTGATAACAATGCCCGCGTAAAACACCGGGAACGATGCGGCAGCAAAAAAGATAACGACGGCGAGCTTCGCGAATAGCGAAGTGATAAAGAGGTCGGATAAACCGATGATGCCGAGACCGAACAACGTGAAGAGCGCGTACCACCCCGCAATAGAAATGACGTACCCGAGCCACGCGAACACGGAAAACGTCCCGAAGATGTTCTTCAACCGCTTTGGAGAACCTTTCCACGCATAATAGACGTCGGTAGAAAGATACAGGGTCGCAATCGTATCAAGCGCCGCGGCGGCGAACGCGACGCACAGAAACCGCAGGTGCGCACCGAACGCAATAAGTTGCGGGAAAAGTGGCTCTGAAAGCACCACCACGGGTGTACCGGTAGTAAACACATAGCTCGCCGCAATGAATATGCCGGCAGGAACCACGAGCATGAGCGACCCCGCTAAAAACTGATATCCGTCTTTAAAGAATCTAAGCATGGGGGCCAAGCGAGAGCGCGAAGCGCTCGAGGGCAACGCCGAGGTCGAGGCTTGCGGAACGGGCGTCGGACATGAGTTCGATGAGGCCAAGCGACAGCGCCCGCGCCTCCTTCTCGCTCCAGGCGCGTCCCCCCTTCTCCATCAAATCGCGCGCTTTCCAATGCAAGAGGCCGTGGATCATTTCGGGAGCATCGCCCGCGCGAAGCGCCCTCTCGATTTCAAGCCACAACGCTTCCCCCTGCTTCGCGGCAAGCGCATTCACGAGTGCCGCGTTAAATCCTCGACTTTCCTTCTTCCGCGCTAGGTCGAGCACGAAAACTCTTTCCGCTTTCGATTCGATTTTTCTGAGCTCTGCCGCTTTTGCCTTCGGCGCGAGGATGGCGATGGCGTTTGGCGATTCGGCAAGCAGGTTCACCTGAGCGAGCACGGTTTCGCCGCTTTCCTTCAGACTGAACGGGTCGTCGATAAGCACCAGCGCTTTTGAAAAGAAAAGTCCCTGCGCGCCGGCGGCTTCTGCAAGCGAACTGTCCGTCACGGCGTCGGGCGCGATGCGGAGGTACACCGCGTCCGGCGCCTTTTTCCGCGACGCTTCAATCCACTGGAACGCTTTGGCGCGCGTCTTCCCCGTATCCGTGCCGGTGAAAAGATAAATCACCGTTACATTATAGGGGCTGCATCTCGCCCCAATTCGGCCCCTGCTTCCCTTGCGCAAGGATGGGCACCCCCCGAGTTTCCTCCGGAGAAAGCACCGACTCCATAATGGACTTAATGCGGGCCGCAAGAGCGTTCGCGCGCTCCGTACGGATTTCAAAAATCAGTTCGTCGTGCACCTGGAGCAGGAGGTGCGCATCGTCCCGCGCTTGTTCGCTCGCTATGTGTTCATCGATGCGCACCATCGCGAGCTTGATGATGTCCGCCTGGGTTCCCTGTATAGGCGCGTTGATGGCCATGCGTTCGCCCTGCGCGCGCACATACGGCAGAGGCGACTTCATTTCCGGGAACTGCCGCCGCCGGCCGAACAGCGTTTCCGTATATCCGTGTTTGCGCGCAAACCCCTTCGTCGATTCGAGGTATGCCGAAAGCACGGTGAAGGTGGCGAAATAGTCGTCGAGAAATTGGTGCGCTTCCGCGACGCTCGACCCGAGCTGCGTCTTGAGCGCGTTGGCGCCCATGCCGTAGAGGATGCCGAAATTGATGATTTTCGCGCGGCGGCGCATTTCGGGCGTAACGGCTTCGGGCGCGACCCCGAACACCATCGCGGCGACTTCTCGGTGTACGTCGCGGTCGTTTTTGAATATGGCGCAGAGTTTTTCGTCACCCGACAAAATGGCCGCGATTCGCAATTCGATTTGGGAATAGTCGAACCCGACGAGCGTGAACCCCTCTGGCGCGATAAATGCATGGCGGATGGCGCGCCCGCGCTCGGTGCGAATCGGAATGTTTTGGAGGTTGGGGTCTTGACTCGCCATGCGGCCCGTGGTCGTGCCTGCTTGGAGGAACGTCGCGTGGAGGCGGCGTTCCTCGTCGAGCAAAGGCGGGATGCTGTCGATATACGTCGAAAGAAGCTTTTGCACTTCGCGGTATTCAAGGATGTCTCCCACAATAGGGTGGAGTTCGCGGATCTTCTCGAGTTCCGATTCCCGGGTAGAGCGCTGTCCTCCCGCGGTCTTTTTCTGTCCTTTGGCGACAAGGCCGAGCGTGTCGAAAAGAACGTCGCCCAATTGCTTTGGCGAGTTTACGTTGAACGTCGTTCCCGCAGCGGCGTAAATGCGCTTTTCAATAGCCGAGAGCTCGGCGTGATATTTGTCTGAAAGCGCGGCGAGTACGCCGGTATCGATGAGTACGCCGCGCGCCTTCATGGCCCGGACAATCGGAATGAGCGGGCGCTCGATGCGGTCGTATACTTCTTTGAGCCTGCCTGTTTCAGCAAGATTTTTCGAGAGCACTTCGTACGCGGCGTCGAACGATTTCGTTTTGGTGAAAGCCAGGAGGTCGTCTTCAGAAGGGCTCGTGAATTCGGATGAGATGAGCCACAGCATGAGCTGCGCTTCGGCGAATCGTTCAGGGTCTGCCGCTTCTCCGAGCGACAGTTCCGCGGGGGGTTCTTCGGCTCCCGCTTCCCCGCCGACGACGGCGCGCGCCCGAGCGCGCAGCGACCGGAATCCGAGCGCGTCGAAAAGCGCGAGGATGCGGTCGAGGCGTCCCGCCGCGTGCCACGCTTCTTTCGGCAGTACGAACGCGATGGGCGCATCGGTGCGGATGGTCGCGAGCATTTTGGAAAAACGAGCGTCTTCTTCGTGCTCTTTGAGGAGCGCGACGACGCGCGCCTTGATGCCCTGTTTCAAAAACGGCTCCTCGCTCTTTTTGAGCGCGGCATACATTTTCTCGATGGTGCCGAATTTCGTCACGAGCTCCGTCGCCGTTTTCTCTCCGATGCCGGGTATGCCGATGATGTTATCGGACGGATCGCCGCGCAGCCCCTTCCAATCCGCGACGAGGTGGGGCGGGAATCCATACCGCGCTTCGACGGCCTTCTCGTCGTACATGATGGTGTCGTTCAGGCCTTTCTTGAGCGTGTACACCTGGACGCGCTTCCCGTCGACCAGCTGCATGGTATCCATGTCGCCCGAAGCAATGACGACCTCGAGGTCTTTCATTCCCTTGGTTTCGCGCACGATGGTGCCGATGACGTCGTCGGCCTCGAATCCCTCGCGTTCGTATATCGGTATGCAAAACGCCGCAAACACGTCCCGCGAAGTTTTAAGCTGCGCGATGAGCGCGTCGTCTATCTGCGCGCGCGTGCCCTTATACCCCTCATACGCTTCGTGGCGAATCGTCGGTTTCGGGAGGTCGTACGCCGCAACGAGGTAATCGGGCTTCAAGTCTTGAATGATGCGGAGCAGCATGGCGGAAAGCCCGTACAGAGCGCCGGTCGGCTGGCCGTCGGGCCCCGTAAACTCGGGCAGCGCGTGATACGCGCGGTGAATGATCGCGTGCGAATCAAGGAGTATGAGTCTTTTTTTCTTCGTCGCTTTAGCCATAGGCAAGGGTGCGGGTGCCGTCGGCCTCTGGCATGATTCGGATGCTAGCGTCGGCAGGAGGAAGCGCGTCTGCGACTTTTTCGGGCCATTCGAGGAAAATCAAGTTCTCTGGATCGGCGGCGAGTTCGGAAAAACGCACCGGCGCAAGCTCGGCGCCGGATTCGAGCCGGTACGCGTCGACATGGACGAGGCGTTTAAATCCATTCGATTCGTTCGGCAGCGGGTACGCTTTCATAAGCACGAAGGTCGGGCTCGTGAGGTCTTCCGTGACGCCGAGCGAGCGCGCTGCGGCTTTTGTAAATGCCGTTTTCCCGGCGCCGAGCTCTCCCGAAAGCGTCACGAGGTACGCGGCGTCGGGTTTGGATTTTCGGGAATGCGCAAAGAGAGCCGCTTCCGTAGCAAGCTCCTCAAGCGTATGGACGGCTTTCTCCATATCCCCCATTCTACCGCCAGACGCAAAAACGCCCACCTTTCTTTCGAAAAGTGGGCGCCTTCGCAATCAGTGGTCACCAGCCGCGTCGGCCGTGTCCGCTGCCGTGGTATCCGCCGCCCGAGCGATGGTATCCGCCACCCCAGCCGAAGCCGATGAACGGCCGAGAATAGACACAGCAGAGCCAATCGGGCTCGTCGTGCACCACCACAACCGGTGCCGGTGCGGCGGCCGGCGCTGGGACGGGCGGGGCGGGCATTTCGGCATTGGCCGACTCGCCGCTCATCTGGTGGCAGATGGGGCTCGCACCCGGCGCGGCCTTGTCGCATAGGTACATGACCTCGCGGCTCGAACCGTCCGCGATGGTGATGTCGTGGCGGTCCCACGACCCCTGGGCGTTCTGGGTCATGAAGACCTGGGTGGACGCCGTGGCTGCAGAGATGGATATGACTGCGATGAAAAGGACGGTGGTGGAAGCCAGAATGGACTTCATTTGGGTTTCTCCCGCTTAGATTGATCCTAAATACATTATACTCTATATGGGTATCGCTGTCAAGTGGCCCAAAACCGCGTAGGTACGCGGTGGTATGATGGGGGGTATGGCTGATCCTTTTGATACCAAAGCAGAGGACGAAAAGCTCCAGCACCTGCGCGACCTCGAGGAAGAGGACCTCGCCCGCATCCTTTCTGAAAAATACAGCGTCGGGTATACCGACCTTTCGGGCGTCGGCATCGATATGGAAGCCTTGCGGCTTATTCCTGAAGCAAAGGCGCGCGCGGCGGGAGTGGTCGCGTTTAAAAAAGAAGCGAAGCATCTTTCGCTCGGCGTCCGCGGCCTCGACAATCCCCTGCTCCCCGAAGTGAAGAAGGAACTAGAAAGCGAAGGGTACCGGCTCGAACTGTTTCTTGTTTCTAAAAAGAGTCTCGACCGCGCGTACGCGCGGTACGCCGAGCTTTCCCTCGCGACGGTGTCAAAACAAGGCGTTTTTTCCATCACCAAAAACGCGCTCGATACATTGCGCGCGTCGCTCACGACGCTCCCCCTGCTTACGGCGTACCTCGCGGGCACCATTGCGAACAAAAAATCCGCGGCCGAAGTATCGGAACTGCTCGAAGGCATTCTGGCCGCGGCATACGCCATGCACGCCTCCGACATTCACCTCGAACCCGAAGAAACGTCCGTGCGGCTGCGGCTGCGGCTCGACGGGGTGCTCACCGACGTCTTTTCGTTCGATGCGCATATCTATCGATTCCTCGCGTCGCGCCTGAAATTGCTTTCCGGCCTTAAGATAAACGTCACCAACCGGGCCCAGGACGGCCGGTTCACGGTGGACTTCGGCGGCACCGAAGTCGAAATTCGCACTTCGCTCGTGCCCGGTAATTACGGCGAGTCGTTCGTGATGCGGCTCCTCGACCCGTCGTCGATCCGCCTGGATTTCGACAAGCTCGGCATCCACCCAAAATTGCTTGCGCGGCTCGCATCGGAAATCAAGCGCCCGAACGGCATGCTCCTAACTACCGGCCCCACGGGAAGCGGTAAAACAACGACCCTCTACGCGTTTCTCCAGAAAATACAGACCCCCGACATCAAGATCATCACCATCGAAGACCCGGTGGAGTACCACCTCGACGGCATCGTGCAGACTCAGGTAGACAAAGACTATACGTTTTCTTCGGGACTCCGCTCCATCGTGCGCCAGGACCCGGACGTAATCATGGTCGGCGAAATCCGCGACGCGGAAACGGCCGGCATTGCGATTCAAGCGGCGCTCACCGGCCACTTCGTCTATTCCACGCTCCACACGAACGACGCCGCCGGCACCTTCCCCCGCCTTGCAGACCTCGGGGCCGACCCGAAAGAATTCGGGTCCGCAATTTCGGTCGCGATGGCGCAGCGGCTGGTGCGCCGACTTGATCCAAACGCGCGCAAAGAAGTCCCGCTCGAAGGCGAGCAGAAAGCGGTGGTGCAGAAAGTGCTCGACTCCATCGCGGACAAGTCGCTCGTTCCCGCAAAAACGGACACCGTGTGGGTCCCCGCCCCCAGTGCCGCGGGAGAAACAGGATACAAAGGCCGCGTGGGCCTCTACGAAGCGATTTTCATGGACGACAAGCTCGGCCAGTTTTTGCGCGATAACCCCGTGGCGAGCGACATTCGCAAGGAAGTGGCGCGCCAAGGATTTCTTACCATGGCCCAAGACGGCGTACTGAAAGCGCTCGCGGGCATCACCTCGCTCGAAGAAGTCATGTCCGTCGCCGACCTGCCGCTTGAATAGCATGAGCGATTTTGTATTCGTCACGGGGAATCAACATAAGGCCGACTACCTTTCCCGATGGTGGGGCGAACCCATCGAACATCAGAAAGTCGACCTCGACGAAATTCAATCGCTTGATTTGCACGCCGTCGTGCGCCACAAAGTGCGCCAAGCATACGAACGCGTCGGCCGGCCCGTCGTCGTCGAAGACGCCTCGCTCGAATTTACCGCGCTCAATGGACTCCCCGGACCGTTTATTAAATTTTTCCTCGAAACGCTCGATATCGAGGGCACGGCCGCGCTCGTGGACGGGAAAGACCGCGGCGCAGTGACGCGCTGCGTGATCGGCTACTTCGACGGCACGGACGAACAGTACTTCGAGGGTTCCCTCCCCGGCCGCGTACCCGAACACCCAAAGCATGCCGGCGGCTACGGATTTGATCCGCTTATCATCCTCGACGGTTTCGACGTCCCTCGCTCTGAAATGAATCCGGAAGACCACGACCGCACCTACTTTGAAATCAAACCGTTCGGGAAACTGAAAGAATATTTGGCGAAACAGAAATAGGAAAATCCCGCGCACTATCTTCGAGGCGATCGCATCTAATAAAAGATGCGGGGACCAATCGCCTGAGGATAGACCCAGCGCTTCCCGACGTAACGTCGGGATACCAGATCGTCCTTGGGGAAAAGCCCGAAGCCGTCAAGCCTTGCCTCGAAGAGAGTATGCGGGATTCCGAGGGGAACCCTAGATATTTTTAATCCGGGCGACCCATAGGGGGGCGTCCGGAAGGTGCTGTCGAGCTCGTATATCCCATGCAGCTCGTGTGGTAGAATGCTAGCATACGCTTATTTTATGTCAACCCCCTCTCCCGATGCGGACAAAGTAACCGACCAGCAGCTTGATGCGGCGCTCCGCCCTTCAACCTGGGACGAGTACGCCGGCCAAACGCACGTAAAAGCGAACGTGCGCATCGTGATTGACGCCGCGAAGCGCCGCGGCGGCATGCCGGAACATTTTTTGTTCTATGGTCCGCCCGGCGTCGGGAAAACGACGCTCGCCCATTTAATTGCAGTTACGCTCGGCGCCCCGCTTAAAACGACCTCCGGCGTCGCCATCGAGCGCGCGGGAGATTTGGCCGCCATTCTCACCAACCTCGAGCCCGGCACCGTGCTTTTCATCGATGAAATCCACCAGCTTTCCCGGAAAATCGAAGAGCTCCTCTACCCCGCCCTTGAAAGCGGCACGCTCGACATCATCCTCGGGAAAGGCCCGAGCGCCCGGACGGTCGAGCTCGCGCTCCCACCGTTTACGCTTGTCGGCGCGACGACGAAAGTTGCGACGCTTTCGTCGCCCCTGCGTTCCCGCTTCGGCGGCGGCGTGTACCAGCTCGATTTTTACGACGACGCGGATATGCGCCGGATCATCGCCCGTTCGGGCAAGCGGCTCGGGCTTTCCGTACCGGAAGAAGTGGTCGCGCAGGTGGCGGAGGAGG
>CAYYYQ010000054.1:0-2790 GCA_964475915.1 uncultured Candidatus Saccharibacteria bacterium | reverse complement strand
GGGAAAGGAAGCGGATCGCGCGCTCGAGCAGGCCGGCGCGGCCTCGCTCGCGCATAAGCCGCTCGGGCACCTTTCGGGAGGCGAATTGCAGCGCATATTTCTCGCGCAGGCCCTGGTATCCCGTCCGGCAATCCTTCTTCTAGACGAACCGCTTGCGAACTTAGACATTCGACGGGAGTCGAACCTGGCCCACCTCGTGAAGTCCATCTCCCAGACGCAGGGCGTCACGGTGCTGCTTATTGCGCACAACATCAACCCGCTTTTATCGGTTACCGATCGCGTACTCTATGTCGCAAACGGCCAAATGACGCTTGGCGCCCCAGAAGAGGTGCTTGTTTCCGACGTACTTTCGCGGCTCTACGGTATTTCAGTCGAAGTACTCCGGGATTCTAAGGGCCGGCTTGCGATCATCGGCGTTGAAGAGTCAGGGCGCCACGACCACGACCATGCCTAGCACTGCCTTTACGCTCAATATCGCGCGCGACGTATCGGTCATGCTGCAGTACGACTTCATGCGGCACGCGTTTGAAGCCGGCACCATTATCGCGCTCGTGGCCGGCGTCGTCGGCTACTTTGTCGTCCTGCGGAGGTCTTCGTTCGCCGCCCATGCTCTCTCGCATGTCGGGTTTACGGGCGCCGCCGGCGCGGTTCTCATCGGGCTCACGCCGCTTATCGGCCTGTTCGCGTTCACGCTCGGCGGAGGACTGCTCATCGCCGTCCTTGGCACCCGGGCTTCGGAGCGCGACGTGCAAATAGGAACCGTGCTGGCGTTCATGCTCGGCCTCGGCGTCCTGTTTATCAGCCTCTATACCGGCTACGCGGCGGAAGCGTACTCTCTTTTGTTTGGTGAAATCCTGGGCATCAGCGCAGGCGACGTGCTTGTCACGGGCGCCGCAGGCCTCGGCATCCTCATCGCCATGCTCGTTCTCTATCGCCCGCTTCTTTTCATGTCGCTTGACGAACAAGTGGCGGAAGCGAAGGGCGTCCCCGTCTATGCTCTCGGCATCGCGTTCATGCTCATCGTCGGAGCGGCGACCTCGATTTCCGTGCAAGTCGTTGGCGTGCTTCTCATTTTCGCTCTCATGGTGACCCCTGCCGCAGTCGCCGTGCGCCTCGCCCGCAAGCCCTGGCAAGGGCTGGCGATTTCCACGCTCATCGCCCTTCTCGCTACCTGGGCGGGGCTATTCCTCGCGTTTTATTTGCCGTATCCGGTGAGTTTTTTCATTACCACGATAACCTTCACGGCGTTTCTTGTTTCTCGCTTGTTGTAGAGCGCTTGGTATAGAGCAGGTAGGAAGCAATGACGGTGGTGATCGGCACCGCGAGAATGAGCCCGATGCTTCCGACTAGGATGCGCACCACTTCGGTTGCAAAAAGCTCGTTATTCATCACGTATCCGATGCCCGTGTTCGCGTTCATGAAAAGCAGCAAAATGGGGAGCGACGCGCCCACATAGGCTATGGCGAGCGTATTTACGAGGGCTCCGATGTGCTCCCGGCCGATGCGGAGCGCTTTGCGGACGATGCTTTGCTTGCGCAGGTGCGCTCCGACGCTCATCAATTCTTCGACCGCGACCGCCTGGCCGATGGCAACGTCATAGAGGATGCCGAGAAGACCGATCATAATCCCGCCTTCCAGAAGGCCGATCATGTCGATGGAGCCGTTCGTGTTGAAATTGAGGTAGACGTTGTCTTCCGTCGTAAAGCCCGAGAGTTTCCCCGCGTGCACCGCCCACCAGGCAAGGAGGGTGGAAACGGCAAGCGTGGCGAGCATGCCGAGTACCGCTGCGGTCGTGGTGCGATTCCATCCGTGCGTCACGTAGGAACCGAGCACGATAATGGCCGCCGCAACGGCGGTTGAAACGCCGACCGCCGAATATCCGTGGCTGATGCCGGGCAAAAGAACGAAAAGAATCAATAGGAAGCTTCCCGAGAGAGTCGCGAGCGCGCGCAGTCCCTGCCACCCGCCGATAAGCACCGTAGAGACGAGGAACAGAGCGAGCAGTATTTCAAGAACCGGCAGGCGGTAGGGGTCTGATACCGACCAGGTGTCGGGCGCGTCGCCGCCGGTCGTGTGCCGCACATAGAGAAGATCCCCTTCCGTAAGCTGCGTATAGTCGTTGGCAAACACGGGAGTCGCGCCTTTGTCGGGTCCTGAAAGGACGCGTACCGTGAGCGTCTGCACCTCGGCAGTCACGTCCGTGCCGTCGACCGTTTCGTAATGCGAAGGCGAAACGGACGTCACCACGGCTTTCTCCAAGTAGTCGGTTTCGATGACGCCGTTGTCGGCAGCCTGCGCCCGGGGAGCCGCAACCGCGAACACGACGAGCGCAACGAATAAGGCGTATTTCATGCCGTAGCAGCGCCGCGGGCGCGGGTGATGCGCCATTCGCGCCAGATAACGTACACGACGGCGCAGTCAAACAGCGTCGCGGTGCCGAGAAGCAGCGAATGATGAAGGACGACGCGGTACAGCTGGTACAAAATAAGCGCGCCTATTACGGCAATGCCCGCAGGATATGCCCAGCGCTTTCCGGCGAGCAGCGCGATGGCGAGCGAAAGCTTCACCACGCCGTGCACGAAGAGGTAGAACGCCGCAAATTCTTTGCTGGTGATCGAGATGCCGTGCGCATAATCCAGCAGGTGCGTGGCGATGAAGTCGTCCGGGTCCTTCGCGAGCTCGCCCTCCGTGAAGCGGTCGGCAAGGTGGACCATGTACCCGAGCGGGATGAAGAACACGAGGATGCTCGACGTGAGCTCCACGACCGCTTGGAGGCCCTTTATAAAGACG
>CAYYYQ010000053.1:0-3363 GCA_964475915.1 uncultured Candidatus Saccharibacteria bacterium | reverse complement strand
TATAAAACGCGGCGAGCGTGTCTTCGTATCCGCGCTCGCCGCGGGCGATTTCGTCGAGCTCGTCTTCCATTTCCGCCGTAAAGGTATCGCTCACGTATTCCGGGAAGTGCTCTTCGAGCCACCCGGACACCACCATGCCGGTTGCGGTCGGTACGAGCGTGCGGCCTTCTTTTATCGCGTACTCGCGGTCTTGGATGGTCTTCATAATGCTCGCGTAGGTCGACGGGCGTCCGATGCCGCGCTTTTCGAGTTCTTTGATGAGGCCCGCTTCCGTATACCGGTTCGGCGGCTCGGTCTGCTTTTCAAGGTCGCTCAGGTCGAGGAGAGCGAGCTTCTCGCCTTTCTCGAGCTTCGGGAGTTCGGTGTCTTCGCCGCGCGCGCGAGTGTCGCAGGCGAGCCACCCCGGGAAGACGACCCGCGAGCCGTTCGCGGAGAACATCGGAATGTCCGCGTTCGTGCCCGCCTTTACGGTGGTGCGAAGTACCTCGGCGCTTTTCATTTGAGAAGCGAGCGCGCGGGTGCGCACAAGCTCGTAGAGCCGCTCTTCGTCCGGCGTCGCGCCTGCGCGGGCGCGCGACGGGTCGGTGGGCCGCACCGCTTCGTGCGCTTCCTGGGCGTTCTTCGATTTCGTCTTATAGGCACGGACCTGGAGGTAATTCTTCCCGTATTCTTTTTCCACCGTGCCCGCGAGCGCCGCCACGGCTTCTTTCGCCAGGTTGACCGAATCCGTGCGCATGTACGTGATATGGCCCGCTTCGTAGAGCTTTTGCGCGGCGCGCATGGTGCGCGACGGAGAAAAGCCAAGGCGCGTTGACGCGACCTGCTGCAAGGTCGACGTCGTAAACGGCGGGCGGGGATTGCGCTCTTCGGCGCGCTCGGAAATGTCGGCGACGTGCCACGCCGCTTTCTTCCCGAGCTCGACGATGCGGTCCGCTTCTTTCTGCGTCTTCGGTTCTTCGACGCAGATGGCGGCGAATTCGCCGCGCGCGCCTTTCAGGTTCGCCGTAATGACGAAATACGTTTCCGGGATGAATGCCTTGATTTCGCGCTCGCGCTCGGCCAAAATGCGGAGCGCCGGGGATTGCACGCGCCCGGCCGAAAGGCCGTAGCGCACTTTTTTCCAAATGAGTCCCGAAAGGTCGTATCCCACGATGCGGTCGAGGACGCGGCGCGCCTCCTGGGCGCGCCGGAGGTGTTCGTCTATGTCGCGGGGATGGGCGATTGCTTCCTCGACCGCGTGGCGGGTGATTTCATGGAACACCACGCGCTTGGGGCGTTTGAGCCCCGCCGCTTCTTTTACGTGCCAGGCGATCGCTTCGCCTTCGCGGTCGGGGTCGGTCGCGAGGTAAATGTCGTCCGCCTTTGCTGCCGCTTTTTTAATGCGCTCGATGACTTCGCGCTTTTCCGGGGGAACGACGTATTTAGGGGTAAATCCGCTCTCGATGTCGATGGCGTTTTTATCGCTTTTCGGGAGGTCACGCACGTGGCCGACCGAAGCGAGCACTTCGTAGTCTTTGCCGAGGTATCCCTGCACGGTGCGGGCTTTTGCGGGAGACTCGACTATTAAAAGCGTTTTGGCCATTGGCTTAATCAATACCGCGCATACCTATATATGGTCAAGCGGCGCCCGCGGAAGAAGCGCAAAAAAGGCTGCCGGCAATGACGCTCCGACAGCCTTAGTGAAGCCCTGCGATTGAAAGTGCCTCGTCGAGTTTTTTGCACATCGCCATCTCAAACCGAATCCGCGTTATTTCCTCGGGCGAGACATGGCGCTCGAGTTCCGCAAGCAGTAACGCCGAATGAGCTTCTGCGGCGCGGACGGCCCAATCAGGAGCCGGGTCGTACCTTTTTATATACCAGAGCATGCCGCGGAGCCGCAGCTTTGACCAAAAAGTAAGGTGCGGCTCCAAGGCTTTCTCGAACTGCCGAACCTCTTCTTTGGCCTGCATAAATCGTGCTGCGCCAATTTCCCCAAAGAACTTCTCGAGGGACAGATGCGCAGGGTGGTTGTCTGCCATGCGAACCTCCTCGTTCGGTTTCTGAATAGGGAGAGTTAACGTGAAAAAAGCGCCTTCGTCAAACCCGCCGCCAGAGGCCGAACTCTTCTTTCGCGAGGCCTTTGAGCTCGAGGGACACGAGCGCCGTGAGCGCCGTGCCGGGCGGGAGCTTGCTCCGCCGCATCGCGTCGTCGCGGGCCGCGGGTTCTTTGAGAACCGCGTACATCGCTTTCTCGCTGTCGTCGAGTAGCGCCAGGTCGCCCTCGCTTATGCCGCTTCGTGGCGGAATGTGGAGCGCTTCGAGAATGTGCACGGGCTCGGTGACAAGCATGGCGCCGAGCCGGATAAATAAATGCGAACCGAATCCGTGCGGATCCCCGATGCGGTGGGGAACGCATAAAAGGTCACGGTTGTATTCGGACGCGAGGCGGGCCGTGATGAGTGTGCCCGAAAGTTCTCCCGCTTCGATAATGAGGACGGCGTCCGCGATGCCCACCATGAGGCGGTTCCGGGCGGGGAAAAATTGCGCCCGCGAAGGCTCGTCGGGCTCCCGCTCCGATAAAAGCGCGCCGCCCGCGCTCAGGATTTCTGCGGCGAGCGGGACGTTGCTCCGCGGGCCGATGGCGTCGTCGTTTATGCCTGATCCCGGGAATGCGGTGGTGTGGAGTCCCGCGCGGAGCGCTGCCCGATGCGCGCAGGCATCCGCGCCGAGCGCAAGCCCCGATACGATGGAAATGGGATAGCCCGCGAGGCCCGCAATGAGTTTCTCGCACGCCGCTTTCCCGTATTGGGTCAGGGCGCGGCTTCCGACCACGGCCAGGTACCTGGTCCCTTCGGCGGGCCAGCTCCCGCGCATCCAAAGCGTTTCTGGCGGGTCGGGAATTTCGAGCATTCCGCGGGGATATTCCGTCCGGTCGAGTTGTCGTAAGGCGGCTGACATACTATGCTCAGTATATATGCTCGATATCCACTTTATCCGCGAGAACGCGGACCTGGTGAAAGAAGGGGCCCGCAAGAAGCGGGTGACGGTCGATATCGATCGATTGCTCATCGTCGACGAAGAGCGGAAAAAATTAAAGCAAGAACTCGAAGAAAAGCGCGCGGAGCAAAACCGCGCTTCGGCCCGCATTTCGCTCGCGAACGGAGAAGAGCGCGCCAAGCTCATCGAATCCATGCAGCACCTAAAGCAGGGCATGCAGGAACTGGACGAAAAGCACAAGGCCGCCCTTACCGAGTGCCAAAAGTTGCTCCTCCAGGTGCCCAATATCCCCGACTGGTCGGTACCAGAAGGCGAAAGCGACAAAGACAATCAGGAAGTAAAAAAATGGGGCGAACCGACGGCATTTGATTTCACTCCCAAAGACCA
>CAYYYQ010000052.1:0-1644 GCA_964475915.1 uncultured Candidatus Saccharibacteria bacterium | reverse complement strand
CCAGGTGAATGCGCGCGGTCGCCGGATCGATGCGTCCGCGCGTGGCGTTTTCTATCACCTCGGGAATTTCCATAATTTCTTTCAGCATGAAGTGGTCGTACCCGTTTTTCTGCGCGGATTCCATGCTCCATTCGAGCGTCTGAATCGCTTTTGCAACGGGGTCGTGCGTGAGCGAAGTAACGGCATACTCGTCCGGAGTAAGGACGGCCATTTCCCGGTCGTCGAGATACAGCACTTTGCGCGTGTGGGGAAGCAGCGGCGTTGCATCGGATGCAAGGAAGTATTCCGCGTCCCCGATGCCGATGAGGAGCGGGCTTCCTAGGCGGGCGACGACGATTTTCCCCGGTTCTCGCACCGACATCACGGCGATGCCGTAGGCGCCGCGCACTTCTTTCAGCGCTTCGGCCACGGCGGTCTCAAGCACGGGGAATTCGCGGTATTTCCTGCCGATGCATTGCGCAAGCGATTCCGTATCGGTGTCGGAGCGAAATGCCACTCCTTCCGCTTCGAGCGAAGCCCGGATTTCGCGGTAATTTTCGATGATGCCGTTGTGGACGAGCCAAATCTGTTCCTCGGCATCGGTATGGGGATGGGAATTGCGTTCGGTGGGCGCGCCGTGCGTCGCCCAGCGGGTATGCGCGATGCCCGCGATACCCTCGAAATCGGGAGAAAGGTCCTTTTTGAGCATCTCGACTTTCCCAGCCCGCTTCACTGCGCCTTTCCCCGACACGAATATCCCCGTTGAATCGTATCCGCGGTATTCAAGCGCTTTGAGCCCCTCGATGAGAAAGGGCGTTGCATTGCGCTTCCCGACGTAGCCAACGATGCCACACATGTTCCCTAGAACTGCGCGAAAAGGAAAAAGGATGCGCGCCGCGCTAGCGGGTTTCCAAGCGGCGATAGATCGCCGTGAGCGTGAGGGAAAACCAAATCAAAAACGAGGCAAGGCCGAGCACGAAAAGGGTGGCGGTCGTTTTGAAATAGAGCTCGCCGAGCGCTGCGTCTTTCCCGAACCAAATGGCGAAAAGCACCATGAGCGCGCACGCGATAAGGCACACGAGAAACACGCGGAAGGTGATGTACGAGGTCATGCGTTTATAAACCAAGCGAATCCGTCCCCGGTTTCACTCCGTACTTATGCAAGGCGCTTTTCCGCGTCCAGTCGTCGAGCCCCAGCGCCTCGAGTTCTGCTGCGTCCGCGCGCCACTGGTAGCGATTCATATCGAGCACGAAGGGCGCCGCGAAGGCGACGCCTTCTTTTTGGAGGAGGTCCTGCTGCATGACGGCATTCGCGTCGGGGTTGCCGGCGATGCTCAGCTCGCCCTTGCTGTTTAAGACGCGCCACCAGGGGAAGTCGGGTTCCTTTCCGAGGGTGCGCATCGCAACGCCTGCTTCGCGGGCGTGGCCCGGCTTTCCGGCGTAGAGGGCGAGCTGGCCGTAGCTCATGACTTTCCCCGGGGGAATCAACCGCACGATACGCAAGACGCGAGACTCAAACGGGCTCATGGTGGACTGAAGTATATCAATGGAATTGATAATCTGGCCGGTATGCCGTACATTGCAAAAGTCGAGATGTTCGGGAGCCGACCGGAGCGTCGGCTTTGGTAGTAACACAACGCCGAGATAGCTCAGTTGGTAGAGCAC
>CAYYYQ010000051.1:0-4322 GCA_964475915.1 uncultured Candidatus Saccharibacteria bacterium | reverse complement strand
ATCCTCGCTGCGGGAGAAAAGGGCAAGCGCTTTGCGCTCCCCAACGCCGAGGTAATGATCCATCAGCCCTGGGGCGGCGCGCAGGGCCAGGCCACCGATATCGAAATTACGGCCAAGCACATCCTCGCGACCCGCGACCGTTTGAATAAAATCCTCGCGAAAGCGACCGGCCAGCCGCTCGATAAAATCGAGAAGGACGTCGAGCGCGATTACTTCATGACCGCCGACGAAGCCAAGAAATACGGCCTCGTGGACACGGTCTACAAAGGCAAGTAGTCCCTTCGCTTTCGAAAACACCCGCTCGCGCGGGTGTTTTCCTGTTTGCTAGAACGCAAAATTGTGATAAAATCAAGTAATTCCGCCACGGTTTGACGATTGCGATGGCTGAAACGACGGATTCGGCATACTTTTATTGATTTTCGCTCCTTTGCCTCGAGTTTTGTCCGGGGCCAAGGATTCTAAAACGGGCTTATGTCTATTAAATTGGTACTCATCCTGCTCGCGATTTCCGGCCTGGCCGGCATCGCGCTCGGCTACGTGCTTCGATTCCTCATCGCGCTCGGACAGCGCGGGTCTTTGGAAATTGAAATCAAGCAGCGCATGCTCGAAGCGAAAGAGCGCGCCGACAGGCTCCTCAAGGAAGCCGAGGCGCGCGCCGAAGAAGCCGGAAAAGAAATGCTCGCGCCCATGACGGAGCGCGAAGAGCGGCTCGAGAAAATGGAGGACCGCCTCGCCAAGAAAGAAGAATTCGTGGACGAGCGCGAGCGCGCGCTCGTTGCCCGTGCCGAAGATTTGAAGAACCGCGAGAACGAAGTCGCGCGCATGAAGCGCGACACCGAAGAGCTTTCAAAGACGCGCCGCGCGGAACTTTCTAAAATCGCCCGCCTTTCCGAAACCGCCGCGACCGACCTTTTGATGAAAGACCTCGAAGAAGCGCACGAAGAAGCGCTCCTCACCCGCATCCAGAAGCTCGAAGCCACGGGCCGCGCGCGCTACGAAGAAAAAGCGCGCAACATTTTGACGGCCGTCATCCACCGCCTCGCTGCCCCCGTGAATGCCGAAGTCACTACCCTTTCCGTCCAGATTCCTTCCGAAGAAGTGAAAGGCAAAATCATCGGCAAGGAAGGCCGCAACATTAAAGCCTTCGAGCGCGCAACGGGCGTCGACGTCCTTATCGACGACGCACCGGATAAAATCACCCTTTCTTCGTTCGACCCGCTTCGCCGCCACGTCGCGAAGCAATCCCTCGAGAAACTCATCGAAGACGGCCGCATCCAGCCCGCCAAAATCGAAGAAGTCGTGGAGAAAGTGAAGAAAGACCTCCAGGCCCTCGTAAAGCAAAAGGGCGAGCAAGCGGCATATGAAGCCGGCGTCGTGGGGCTCGACCCGAAACTCATCGCGCTCCTCGGCCGCCTCAACTTCCGCACCAGCTACGGCCAGAACGTGCTCCAGCATTCCGTTGAAATGGCGCACTTGGCCGGCATGCTCGCCACGGAAATCGGCGCCGACGCGGACGTCGCGCGGGCGGGCGCGCTCCTGCATGACATCGGGAAAGCAGTGGACCACGAAGTCACGGGCACGCACGTAGAAATCGGCCGCCGCATCCTCGAGAAATTCGGGGTCGACAAAAGGGTGACCCAAGCGATGCAGTCGCACCACGAAGAATATCCGTACGAAACGCCGGAATCCATGATCGTCCAGGCGGCCGACGCCATTTCGGGCGGGCGCCCCGGCGCGCGCCGCGACACCGTGGAGCGCTACCTCGAGCGCCTCGGCGAATTGGAACGCATCGCCACGACGTTCCCGGGCGTCGAAAAGGTATACGCCATCCAAGCGGGGCGCGAAATCCGCGTTTTCGTGAATCCGGGCAAGGTTTCCGACATCGCGATGCATAAAATGGCGCGTGATATTGCCGAGCGCATCCAAAAGGAGCTCAAATACCCTGGCGAAATCAAGGTAAACATTATCCGCGAGAACCGCGTCGTCGAATTTGCACGATAAATCAGGGTATTGTCTAGGGGTATTGCGCGAAAAATGGCGTTTTCTATACTTTTTGGATACCCCTCCCTCTCTCTGGGTAGGGATTAGTCCTAACCCCCGATCCCTATGAACAAAGCAGACATCATCGAAAAGGTGCACGGCGTCCTCGGCGGCACGAAGGCGGAAGCCGAGCGCGCCGTCGAGTGCGTGATTGAAAGCATCCACACGGGCCTTAAAGGCGGCGACGAGGTATCCGTCGCCGGCCTCGGCATCTTTGTGACCAAGGCCCGCCCGGCCCGCGAAGGTCGCAATCCCCGCACCGGCGAGACCATCCGCATCGCGGCCACCCGCACGCCGAAGTTCCGCCCGGCGAAAGCCCTCAAGGACGCGGTTAAGTAAATAAAAGGGTTAGAAACAGATTTGGTCCGGCACTCCTTACGGGGTGCCGGACCATTTTTACTTCGCCGTGCGCGACTTTGCATTGTTTAATCCCGACTGAGTCTCGATATACACTCGCTGTTTCAAGTAAGGAATACCCAGCAAGTGGGTGGGGATGCCGAGAAAGCCGCTTAAAAAGTAGCTCTTCAGATGGCCTTCCGCAGCAGGCACGCTTGAATAGAGCACGTCCACACCATCTGCTGCCATATTCATGTAAGACACTTCGGTAACGGAGAAATTAATGGCAGCTATGATGTCTCCCCCATTCTCTCCCCACGTGCGATAGGCAGCTTCGAGATCCTTTCGTGCTTCCATGTATGCTTCAGGTGCTGTTTTGTGTCCCGCAGCGATGGCGATCACGTAATCCTTCGTCGCGTAAACGATGGAATACGACGGGAGCTTCTCGAGCACGCGCTCTGCACGCTCGAGCGCTCGACAGTCGTCGCGCGTCAGCTTGCGCTCTGATTCTTCATAGATTCGAAGTCCGGACGGATTACTGATCAAACCGCGCTGAAAGTAAAGGGTCATAGGTCTCTCCTGTTCTTCCCTGCCCCACCCTACCCGACCTGGAATAATTTCTCAATCCGCGCGTTTTTCGGCTGCAATAAAGGAAGTGTAATTAAACTTAAGATCTTGAATGCTCTCTTCAATGATATCGAGCCCGTAGCGCTCCGCGGCGGCGCGGGAAGCAATCACTGCCGTAGTTTCCGGAAGCGTTCCCTCGGCCAAATCCTTTGCCGCCTTCGCGGTGTCCGGATATTCCTGTATATCAATGCCCGGCCATTTGCGCTTCAAATACATGCGGCACTGCTTCAATGCCTGGTCGTGCGACGTAATGGAAGTAATGTGTTCCGGATTCACCCCCTTTTTCGCGAGCAGGTTCTGGTGCACCTCAATCTCGAATATTTTCTTGATCGAAAAGCGGTGCGCGGCCATGGCGTGTACCGCTTCTATCACGATGCCGCCTGTGCTGTTTTCTATCGGAAAGACGCCGATTTCGATGCTTTTCTTTTCAAGGGCGTCGAGCACTCCCTCGGCCGATACCAAATAGACGATTTCTGCGTCCGTAATGCCGGCATCGCGCACATACTTCTTTGCCGCCTCCTCCGAAAAGCTCCCCGCCACGCCCGATATGCCGATGTTCATGATGGTATCCACCATACCGGATGCGGGCGTTCCCCGCCACTATCATTGACACGCCGTAGAGCCGAAGGTAAGAATGAATAGGTGCGCCACAGCTCGGCGCATGCATAGCATAGGAGCTCAACATGACTTCGGGAATGAAAGTGTCCGCAATTGCTCGCATCGAGGATCCGCGGAGTCCCGACGTTCCGTTCCGGCGGTATCAACTGCCCACGCCTGACACCCCGGCCGCCATGGCCTAGTACTCACCTGATTTAGTACCGTTCCGACATATCAAACGAAAACGGGCGCGAATCCTCTGGATCGCGCCCGTTTGTTTATTCTTTTTCTTTCTTATT
The DNA here is from genome assembly GCA_964475915.1 of uncultured Candidatus Saccharibacteria bacterium. GTDB lineage: Bacteria > Patescibacteriota > Minisyncoccia > Phycocordibacterales > Phycocordibacteraceae > C7867-001. Next base: position 423 of record CAYYYQ010000051.1, on the reverse strand, counting down.
TTGTTTCAAATACTTTTTATCTTTCAACTTATCGGGGAGATAGCTGTCGGTGTCGTAAAGCTTGTAGCCCTTGTGGTATCCCAAATTTTTCATGAGTTTCGTGGGCGCATTCCGGATTTTCATAGGCACGGGCAAATTGCCAAGCGTAGTAACGTCGGCCACCGCTTCGAAATACGCGTCATACGATTCCCTGCTCTTTGGTGCGAGGGCGAGGTAAGCGACGCCGTGCGCGAGGTTGATGGCGCACTCGGGGTACCCTATCGTCTCGCAGGCGCGGAATACGTCGTTGGCGATGCTTAGCGCGACGGGGTCCGCGAGCCCCACGTCTTCCGAGGCGAACACCACCATGCGGCGCGCGATAAAGAGGGGGTCCTCCCCCGCTTCCACCATGCGGGCGAGGTAATAGAGCGCGGCGTCGGGCTG
>CAYYYQ010000050.1:0-6589 GCA_964475915.1 uncultured Candidatus Saccharibacteria bacterium | reverse complement strand
CTATCATGATACCACCCGAACAGGCCGCGGCCGGCATGGCCGGCCGCTTCCCCTTACTTCTTGAGACCGAGTTTCTTGACGACGGCGTTATACCGGCGCTTGTCTTTCGTTTCGAGATAGCGCAAATGGGTGCGGCGATCGGCCACCATCTGGAGAAGGCCGCGGCGCGAGTGGACGTCCTTGGCATTTTTCTTCAAATGCTTCGTGAGGTCCTCGATGCGGCGCGTCAAAAGCGCGATTTGGACGTCGGGAGAACCGCTGTCCTTTTCATGGCGAGCTATTGCCCGCATGACGTTGGCCTTTTTCTTCGTGGTAAGCATGATGGCTCTACTCTACCATACCTTGATTAATCCCGCAAGTGTGGCCCGGGCCTTATCGGGCCGCTATCCGGAGCATGAGCGGCGCATGGTCAGAGACCTGGTCGGGCAAGACGGCAAAAGACTCCACCCTGACCCCGGGCGAAACAAACGCATAATCCGCGAATTTTCCTTCTTGCTCGTAATACGCAGTGCGCGTCGACGTGACGCCGTATTCTGCAATAAGGTTGCGCACCCCGATTCGCTCGATGAGCGCGACGCTTTCGGTATCCGGCTTCAAGTTGAAATCCCCCATCATGACGAATGGTTCGGTGCGCCGCTGCAAGAAATCGCCAATGCGCTTGGACTGCTCGATGCGTTCGGGAATGTCGCCTTTATCAAACCCCCGCTTCCAAAGTCCGTGCACATTCGCAACGCCGAGCGGGCCGGCGCCTGTGTCAACCGATAGATATTGCAGTATGCGGTCGTGGTTGCCGCTGTCGGGACCGTCCGGCTGCCAAGCCGGATTCTCATACAAGGAAACGCGCTGCGTTTCGTTCACCAGGAGCCCGTTTCGGACAAACGTCGCGAGGCCATAATAGTCGAGGATGCTGGGCTCGAAATACCCGGCATGCGTATTGCCGAGTCGTTCGGCGATATGCTCGTACAGATTGAGGTCGACCGGCGTTTCGCGCTTTTTCGTATCCTTACCCTCGGCGTCTTTGTATATTTCCTGGAAGCAAAAAACGTCGGTATCGGCGGCATGATCGCCCACGAATTGCAGGAGCGGCTCGCGTATGATGCCCAACCACGCATTGAGTGAAATGAAGGTCATTTATCCGCCAACGATGAGCGTGAAAAGGTAATTCACGAGAAGTGAAAACGGCACCGCAAGCACGTACGAGAAAACGACGAGTACGATAATGAGGGAAATGAATCCTCCGTTTTGTATTTTGAACTCAACTTCGCGGAGCGTTGTCGAGAATCGATACGGCAAAAGCCCCCGCAGCACCTTGTATCCGTCCAAGGGCGGGAGCGGGATGAGGTTAAACAATCCGAGGAAAAGATTGATGAATGCCGCGAGCGCCGCGAGCATGATGAAAGGGTCCGGGAGCGTGCCGTTCCCGAATCGCGCGATAAGCCCGAGCACGACGGCAAGAATGAGGTTAGTTCCCGGGCCCGCAAACGCGACCATGGCTTCGCCCCACCGCTGATTGCGGAGGTTATAGGGGTTATACGGTACGGGCTTTGCCCAGCCGAACATGATTCCGGCGCCCGTAAGCACGAGAAATGCCGGCACGAGGACGGAGCCGACGGGGTCGATGTGCGGAACGGGGTTAAGGGTGAGGCGCCCTGAAAGCCGGGCGGTCGGGTCTCCGAGCGCATCCGCGGCGTACCCATGCGCTACTTCGTGCATGATGACGGACAAAATGAGTATGCCGAGCTCGAATATAATAAGGAGTGCGTCGGGAGAAGCGGTTTGCATATGCAATAGAACGTATGCTACCATGCGGCAACTATGGCACGGAGCTGCGCAGTCACCGGAAAAACGACCCAGATCGGCGGGCGGTACTCCAACCGTACCCGCGCAACGCAATTCAACCCGACGGGCAAGGTCCGCCGCAAAGCGAACCTCCAAAAGCGCCGCATTTTCGTCCCCGAACTCAATAAAACGGTCATCGTCGACGTTTCCGTAAAGGGCCTCCGCCACATTAAGAAAAACGGTGCCTTCGCCACCCTCAAAAAAGCCGGGAGCATCTAGCCCCTTGAAACGGCCCCTCCGGGGCCGTTTCCTTACTCAATGAACACCTCTTCCGCGTCGGGAAACGCATTATAGCCGCGTGCCCGCATGCTCGCACCGTAGGCGCCAACATCATAAATGCGCACTTCGTCGCCAATCGCGGCATCGTTCAGCAGCCGAGGTTCGATTTCCTCCGGATTTCCCGCCGCCGGCGTGAGAATGTCGCCCGATTCACAGTTATGCCCGACGATGACATATGCTCGCTTCGCCGCTGAACCGTTCACCACTTCGATTTCGTGCCGGGCTCCATACAGCGAACTTCGCAAAAAATCATTCATTCCGGTATTGAGCCGGAGAAAAGTATAGCCCTCTGGTCCAGTGTCGACGATGTCGTCTACGGTCGCGACAAGCGTGCCCGCGTGCGCAACCGCATAGGTACCTGGTTCAATTTCAAGCGTAAGAGTGCGGCCGGTCCGCTCGGCAAAGTCGATAAGCCGACGCGAAAATGTCTCGAAAATTGCAGGCATCTGCGCTTCTTGTTCGTCAGCGAAGCGATGCACCTTGAATCCGCCGCCAATATCGAGTGAGGTGACGTCAGGAAGCCGTTCTGCAATCGCGAGCGATCGATTTATCACCGTTTCCCATACCTTCGAGTCTGCACCCGAACCAATGTGAATGTGGAGTCGGTCGATGGCAACGCGTGCACTGTTCGTGCGCTCGACTATTTCAGCTATATATTCATGCCAGATACCGAAGCTGGCGCTCATGCCACCCGTCGTTGTGCGCTTATTATGGCCAGAACCCATATCTGGATTAATGCGTATGCCGACAGTATCCGGCCGGCCGGCTGTTTGCAAGAAAAGGTCAAGCTGCTTACGCGAGGTTGCAACAAAGAGAACACCCTTGCTGAGAAGCCCTTCTAAATTATGCGGAGACTGTTGCGATGAGAGCGAAATGTGCGAACCTGGAATGCCAGCAGCGACGATCATTTCTGCTTCGTAACTCGAACTCGCATCAAAGTGGAGGCCGGCTTCATATGCCATCTGAATGATGCCGGGGTGTGGATTCGCTTTGACGGCATACCGAACCACAAGACCGTAAGGCACGTGAAGCGACTTAAGCTCAGAAAATCGCTCGGTAAGTTTTGAACGACTGTATTCGTAGTAAGGGGATCCCATTACTCAATTTTACCCTACGTGAAGTAACGGTCTATTGTGGGCCGTTTTCATTTCTCCGTAACGGTTTTGCCGTCGCTTATAAATTCGAGCGTGCCGGAATCGATGGTGGAATATATCGCCGCACCCTCTTTTTTGATGCGGTCGACGGTCTCGGGATTCGGGTGGCCATACGGATTATCCTTGCCCGCAGAAATGGCGACCATGGCCGGGTGAAGCGCGGCGAGCCATGCGTCGTCGGTGGAATATTTCGACCCGTGGTGCCCCGCTTTCAACACGTCTACGGGCAACTCGCCGTCGCCGGCGTCGAGCCGCACCAGCCAGTCCTCGACCGGCGACGGCAAGTCGCCGGTCAGCATGAACGACGTCTGCCCATACACCACATGCATCACGATGGATCCGTTATTGGTGTCCATCTTGGAGGGGTCGCGGTCCGGGTAGAGCACGTCGGCATAGGCGCCGCCGCCCAGATCAAGGCGCATGCCGCGCCGCGCCGTAAGGTGCTTGACGTTTGGCTCGTTCATGACCGCGGCGGAAAGCGCCGCAGCGGCCTGCGTGCTGTCGGGGATGCCGGGCTCCATGAACTGCGCGACCTCGTACGCATCGAAAACGGCAGGAAGCCCGCCGATGTGATCCTTGTCCGGATGCGTTTCAACGACGAGGTCGATGGCGCGGGTATAGAACGGCAATTCCGCCGCAAGCGCCGCGAGCACGCCGCGGTTTGGGCCCCCGTCGACAAGCATCCGCAGCCCCGTGGGCCCCTGCACCAAAATGGAGTCCCCTTGCCCGATATCGAGCACCGCGACGGTGAGTTCCCCGCGGCGTTCATGCGATATTTGCACGGCGACGAATATATTGACGGCGAGAAGCGCGAGAACGGCAATGGGCAGAGCGTGCGAGCGCATATTGCTATACTATCCCCATTGCTCGACTCCGTAATCCATATCCCCTATGCCCTACACCGCGCGAACCTTCAACCTTCCGGAACTGAACGGCCTTTCGAAAAAGCAGGTCGACGTCCACCTGGGTCTCTACCAAGGATACGTAAAGCACGTGAATCTCATTACCGAAAAGATCGAGGCGATGCGGGCCGCCGACGCCGAAGGCAACGCGTACGCAGTAAACGAATTGCGCCGGCGTTTGGGGTTTGAATTCGACGGCATGCGGCTCCACGAATATTATTTCGAGCAATTCGAAGGCGGCCACCAAAAACAAGACGAGGGCAACGCCCTGTTTAAAGCGGCGCTCGACCAATACGGCGCTCGGGGCGGGCTCGTCGCGCAGGTGAAAGAAGTCGCCGGCACGCGCGGCATCGGCTGGGTGCTCGTGTATTACGACCCGATAGGCGCCACCCTCCACACGGCATTTGTGAACGATCATGAGCTCGGCCAGCTTGCAGCGCTTCCCATTATTCTTGCCCTCGACCTCTGGGAACATGCCTACATGGTCGACTACCTCCCGTCGGAAAAGAATCAATACGTAGCGGCCTTTTTCGACAGCCTCAACTGGGGCGTGTGCGAGGAACGCTTCCGGAAAGCGATGGCGTAGGGCGAGACAGCCGCTTCACGAGAACGGCAAGGCCTAAGTACGCGACTACCACGAGCAGGAACGGGAATGCCGGGAGCGTAACGGCGGCAAAAGGAAGCGCGGCGCCGTACCGCGCCACGGCAATAATGAACGAAAGCAATAGGTATGCGGGAATGCCCGCAAGCGGGGCCAAGGGCGGCACCACGATGCTCGCCATCCCTGCGAAAAACGCCGCGGCCATCGCGCCAGGGACCGCAGCCGATACCAGAATGTTCGCCGGTACGGAAACGAATGAAAGGTTTCCGGTTTGCCACAACAAAAGCGGGAGCACGGCGATTTGCGCGGCGAGCGTGGTCGCCGCTATGTCCCGCAGGAACGCGTTGCGTATCCAAGCGAGCCGCACCACGAGAAGAGGCGTGCCGACAATAAGCCCGAGCGTGGCCGCGAACGACAACTCGAAGCCGGGGTCATAGGCGAGCGAAAGCGGGTTATAGAGAAGCATGACGGTAAGCGCGAGCGCGAGGCCGCGGAGCGCGTCGTAGCGCCGGCCTGTCGCTTGCGCAAAAAGGGCGAGGCACGCCATAAGTCCTGCGCGCAGCGCGGAAGAACCCGCTCCTGCGATAAGCACGAACCCGGACACTCCCGCGCCGGCTAAGAGTAGCGAGAGCCGGCGCGGGAGTACGGCGCACGCCGCGAGGATGCCGTCGGCGACGACCATCACGTTGTATCCGGACAGAACGACGATTTGCACGATGCCCGTCACGGTAAATGCGGCAAGCAGCGCGTCTCCGAGGCCCTGCTTGCCTCCCGTGAGGAGCCCTTCTGCGAGCGCGGCCGCAGGTTCTGGGAGCGCGCGCTCGAGCGCCCGGGCAAACGCTTGCTTGACGCCGTAAAGGCCGGCGACGAGCCGCCCGAATCCTGCGGGCGGCGCCTTTATTTTTACGAAAGCTTGCGGCACCGTCGCGAATACGCCGTCTTTGGCGAGGAACTTCGCATAATCAAACGTCCGCCCGCCGTCGGTAGCAAAGGGCTTCGGAAGTTCAAGCGTTCCCGAAACTTCGACGCGTTCGCCGTACGAAAGTTTGGGGGAAAGCGGCGCAAACGCGAGCACGCGAGTCTCGACTCCCCCCTTCTCTACTTTGATGGTTACGTGCTGGTTCGATTCTCGAATGTCGGGGTCGGCGGCAATGATTCCTTCCCAATCAATGTTCGTGCCGATACTCGGCATGAAGGAAAGCGGGAGCGCGGTCGGCGCGAGCATAGTACGCCCCGCGCCCATTGCCGTCGCCACGAGCATGAGCGCGCTCACGAGAAAGAGGGGCGAGCGCTCGTAGAAGAAATGCAGCAGCGCGAACGCGCTGCCGAGAAACGCAGCGAACCCTATCGCGGGCCACCCGAATGTGCCGAGCGAGTAGAGAAGCACGCCGAACGCGAACCCCATTGTTGAAACGAAAAAGTAATCCATTGCGAGCGGGTTACCCGCTCAGTATAAATCACTCGTCACTGGCCGCGATCCATCGCGCGGTTGGCAAGCAGGTCGGCGTCTTTATTCTTCTCGCGCGGGACGTGGGTGAACGATACGGAATGAAACTGTTCGCAAAGTTCGCCCGCGCGGCGCGCGAGCGGTTTCATGTTGGGGTGTTTTACTTTCCACGCCCCTTTCATCTGCTCGATAACGAGCTTGCTGTCCATGAATACGGCGACGTCGATTTCTTTTCGCGTATCGCCGTATTGGGTGAGAATAAGTTCGAGCGCGCACACGAGCGCGGTGTATTCGGCGACGTTATTGGTCGCATGGCCCAGAAACTCTGACACCTCGCCGACCGTCTTCCCCGCTTCGTCTCGCACCA
>CAYYYQ010000049.1:0-5360 GCA_964475915.1 uncultured Candidatus Saccharibacteria bacterium | reverse complement strand
CGCTGCCGTCGTTCCGTCCTTCGAAAAGTCCTCGGGTTCTCCTGTCCTCGCTTCGCTTGGCGGGCCAGACTTTTCTCATGACGGAAACGATGTTCGCTTGCTAGATCTATGTGCCGGATCAGGAGCGGTTGGGTGTGCCCTCTTGAAAACGGTCCCGAATGTCCGGGTCGCATTCGGTGAAATCGATCCGGCGCACGAATCGACCATCCGCAAAAATATCGAGGCGAACGGCCTCGACGCCGCGCGGGCCGAGATCCGCATCGGAGATCTGTTCGCGCCCTTTGCGGGCGAGCGATTCGACATAATCGCCGCGAACCCGCCCTACATTCCCTCGGGGCGAGCGCTCGACCCGAGCGTCACCGATTACGAGCCAGCGCTCGCGCTTTTTTCTGAACCGGACGGGCTCGGCCTCATCCGCCGCATCGCCAGCGAGGCGCCAGAGCACCTCAATCCGGGCGGGCTGTTATGGATGGAATGCGACACCGAACACATCGAGGCCGCTCAACAATTGGTAACCGTGGGCGGCGCGCAGAGCGCCGAGATACGCACCGACCCGTATGGGCGTCCGCGCATCGTCGTGGGATACTATTAGCGCATGAACGGTACCACGACGCTGAAACTGGGCCCCGATCTTTCTTCCCTCTTTGCGATCGTGTCGCCGTCCCTCATTGCGGAAATTCTGTTCGGGTTCATCGTGCTGCTCACGGTGCTCTATACGCTCATCGCGACGTATCACTGGGTGCGCTATGGCCACCGCTCCGTGATGGCGATTCCCGCGGTGGCGCTCCATATATTCGTTTCCGTATGCCTCGTCGTATTCGCGGCCACCGGCCTGCCCTAATGCTATGGAAGAATTCGAACTAGAACCAGGAGAATCCGTGACGCTGCTCGTGCGCAAGCACTGGCTGGTGTTCACCATGCAGCTTCTCCCCTATTTTATTTTTGCCGTCGTGCCGCTTCTGCTAATCCCCCTTTCCGCGTACCTCGCGAGCCAGCACGGCGCGAACGGACTCATCGTGCTTTCGTTTGCCAATCCGTGGGTGCGGCTTTTGTTCGGCCTTTGGTGGCTCCTTATGTGGAACGGGGCATTCAATACCTTCACCCGGTATTTCCTCGACACCTGGATCATTACCACGACGCGCATCGTCGACATTCACCAATTCGGATTTTTCGAGCGGCACGTATCGAGCTTCCTCTTGCCCCGCGTGCAGGACGTCACCACCGACGTGAACGGCATTTTCCCGACCCTCTTCGGGTTCGGGACGCTCCGCGTCGAAACCGCGGGCGACGCATCGCAGAACTTCATCATGGGCGGCATTCCCCACCCGGAAGCGGTGCGCGACCTCATCATGCGCGAAATCGAAGCCCTTAAAGGAACCGCGTCCGTTTGATACACTGGGGACATGCCCGACCGAAAACCCCTCGACACCGAGCCCTATAAGGGCGTCCGCGACTTTTACCCGACCGACTGGGCCCGGCTGAACGCCGTCTTTACCACCGCCCGCACGGTGCTCCGCGCGCGCGGATACGAAGAATACAACGCCTCCCCGCTCGAACGCTCCGAACTCTACGAAAGCAAGGGCAACGAAGAAATCGTGAACGAACAGACCTATACCTTTACCGATCGCGGAGAGCGCAGCGTCACGCTCCGCCCCGAAATGACCCCGACCCTGGCACGCATGGTGGCTGAAAAGCGGCGCGAGCTCGTGTTCCCCCTCCGCTGGTTCTCCATAGGCAACCGATTCCGGTACGAGCGCCCGCAGCGGGGCCGCCTGCGCGAGTTCTACCAAATAGACGTCGACCTCGTAGGACTCCCGGAAGGCGAAGCGGATATCGAAATCATCACCCTGGCCTCGCAAATCTTGAAGGCATTCGGCGCGCGGGAATCCGATTTTTCCCTGCGCATAAATTCCCGGAAATTGCTGCGGCTTGCGGGCGTAGCCGCCGGCCTCCCCGAAGGCGACGCGGCGCGCGAGTACTGGCAGCTTATCGACCGGAAAGCAAAAATGTCGAAAGAAGCATTCGAAGCGGCGCGCAAGCAATTTCCCGCCGATCCGCTCGCCCTCATCGAATCGGGCGCCGACCCCGCCGTCGCCGCCGAAAAAGCGCGGGTCGATGAACTGGTGCGCACGCTTGCGGCGCGCGGGGTCGGGAACGCGGTATTCGACACCGACGTCGTGCGCGGATTCGATTACTACACGGGGATGGTGTTCGAAATATTCGATACGAACCCCGAAAACGCGCGCTCGCTCTTTGGCGGGGGCCGTTACGACGGGCTGGTGTCCCTTTTCGGCGGCGAGCCTATTCCCGCGGTGGGATTTGCGGTGAGCGACGTATCGCTCACGAACTTCCTCGATACGCACGGCTACGCGATAGCGGGCGAGCGGCCCGCCGACCTCTACCTCGGCGTCCCGTCAGAGGACGACCGGGACGCCGCGCATGCCTTTGCGGAAACGCTGCGCACAAGCGGCATCCGCGTTTGGGAAAACAATACGGACAAGGCGCTCGGCGACCAAGTGAAAGAAGCGGTGCGCCGCGGCATCCCACTTTTCATCGCGTTTGGCCGGGACGAAGCGGCGAGCGGCACGCTGCGCATGAAAACGCTTGCGACGAGTACCGAAGACACCCTGCCAAGTGCCGATGCCGCGGAACGCATCCGCGCGGCGCTCGCCCATTCCTAATATGCGGGCAATAACGTTCGACATAGAGACCCGCAGTGCTTCTCCCGTTCGCGGACGGCTCGACGTGAACGAGCTCGAACTCATCGTGGTCGGCGTCCACGATTCCGAAACGAACGAATACACTGCCTTTTACCGCGAAGAGCTGCCGAAATTGTGGCCTCTGCTTGAGCGCGCGGAAATGCTCATCGGGTATAACTCCGACTTTTTCGACATTCCCCTTTTGAACCGCTACTACCCGGGCGACCTCACGAAAATCAAATCGCTCGACATCATGGCCGAAGTTTATAAAGCGCTCGGCCGCCGGCTCCGGCTCCAGGCGCTCGCGGAAGGCACGCTCGGCCGCGGCAAATCGGGCGAAGGCGCGCTCGCGGGCGCCTGGTGGGACCAGGGGCTTCACGAAAAAGTCCGCGATTACTGCCTCGACGACGTCCGGCTGACGCGGGAACTCTATGACTACGCGGTAAAGCACGGCGGGCTCAAATACAAAGACTTGAATCAGGTACGGGACATCAAAATGGACACGTCGCTCTGGACGACGTCGGACGGCATCGCGTCCATGACCCACACGCTCCAAATATAGGCGGTATAATGGGCGCATGCCCTCTCGCCGCTTTGCCATTCCCTTGGCTCTTATCGCTGCAGCACTTCTGATTGCCGGAGCGCTCTATGTGACGCTCCGGCCCCACGGCCCAGCCGTTTCGAGCGAAACTGTGTCCGCCATGCGGCCCGTCGGGCCCGATGACCATATCCTCGGGAACCCCGCGGCGCCCGTGATGCTGGTCGAGTATTGCAGTACCGCGTCGCCGTTCTGCCCCTCGTTCACGAGCACGCTCGAAGCCCTCATCGGGCACTACGGCCCTTCGGGCACCGTCGCGCTCACCGAGCGCAGCATCGACGACTCGGGCGAAACGAACGCGAATAATTTGGACGCCATCGGGGCGACCGGCGTCCCCTTCACGGTGGTGCTGGTTTCGGGCAAAAAGCCGGTGACTATCGACGGAGCGCTTTCCTACGACCAAATGAGCCAGGTCATCGACGCCGCCCTTACGAGCGTCGGGAAGGCGGATTAGGATTTTCAACGAGGCCGAGCCGGTAGAGCGCGAACGATTCTTCCCCTTCGAACATGTCGGAGGGATTCGGGAGGTAGCGGCGCGGGCGCGCGAGTTCGTCCGTCGCGTCTTTGAGGAGGCGGTGGAACACCCGGAATTCTTCCGCGAGGTCGGCGTAATTGATAACGTACCGCCGCAGTTGCGGCCCGCCGTTTGCGTTCCGCTTCTTTTTGCATTCGTACACGATAAAACGCGCGACCGGGCGGCCAAAGGTTTCTTCGGCGACGTAATAATTAAAAAGCGCCTGCATTACGAAGAGGGTCTTGTCGCCCTTTTGCTTGCTAAACGAATCCACGAATTTGTGGTCCACCACGTCGACCGCTCCCGGAACCGCCCGCGATTCGACGACGAGGTCGGAAATGGCTTTCACCGGGAGCCGGAGCCCTTTGATGCGCGCGACGCCGCGCACTTCGACCCCGAGCACCGCGTGCCGCGGCGGCTTGGCAAGGTAAAAGCCGATGGCCTGGAGGTACTCGCGCTCCATCGACAGGCGCTTCTCGCGCCGGGCTTTTTTCGATGTTGCTGCGCCGAAATTCAGCTCGAAATCCGCGATGCCGCGCAGGTACCGAAGCCCGTACGCGATTGCGTCTTCTTTGTTCGCGCCTTTGTAGAACATTTCGAGCGCCGCGTGCCCCGCGCGCCCCACCGCCGCCGACGGCGAGGTCGGGATGTCGTATATGTGCTCGACGTACCGCTTGTACCAGGTAAGTGGGTTGCGCAAAAACGCCATGAGGGACGAATGGCTCCAGTAACTTATGGGGAGTGGCTGCTTTTTGGCAGATTTCCGCGCCATGCCCCTATTGTACGCTTTTGCCTGAACAAGAGGAGATTCCGTAGGAGCGAGGGGAGGTGCCGAGCAAGGACTTGGCTCGGAGTGCGACGGCACGAGAGTAAGGGAATTTTTCCAGCAGGAAAAATATCCCGGTCCTTGCAAGGTACCTGCCCGAGCGACCTAGTACGACTTCAAGCGGCGGGCTTTATCGTGAAGACGGATCTTTTCGAGCGCTTTCGCCTCGATTTGGCGGATGCGCTCGCGCGTGACGCCGAATTCCTTCCCCACTTCTTCGAGCGTGTGGTACACGCCATCCAAAAGCCCGTGGCGCATTTCAAGAATTTTGCGCTCCTTGGGGCTGAGGTCGTTCAGAATATCCCGCACTTGTTCCGCGAGGATGCGCTCGGAAGACTCTTGCACGGGCGACGGGATTTTGTCGTCGGCGATGAAATCGCCGAGCGTCGATTTTTCGTCGTCTTCGCCGCTTCCCACCGGGTTTTCAAGCGACAGCGTGTCCTGGTTGATTTTCTCTATCTGGTAGATCTTGTCTACTTCGACGCCCATTTCGACGGCGATTTCTTCGGGCTGCGGGTCGCGGCCGAGGGCCTGCGCGAGCCGGCGGCTCACCTGCTTATACTTTGCGATGGTTTCCACCATGTGGACGGGGATGCGGATGGTGCGCGACTGGTCCGCGAGGGCGCGCGTAATCGCCTGGCGGATCCACCACGTCGCATAGGTCGAGAACTTGTAGCACTTGCGCCAGTCGAACTTCTCGGCGGCGCGGACGAGGCCGATCGT
>CAYYYQ010000048.1:0-5960 GCA_964475915.1 uncultured Candidatus Saccharibacteria bacterium | reverse complement strand
GGCATTCGGCGACACGGTCACGGCGCGCACGATGGGCACGCGTCCGAGCGCCGCAACGCGCTTTTTCGCATCCGCCAGGATCTCTGCAGCGATCTGTTTGCCGTCGATGATCATGCCTTATGTCGACGGAATTCGTCAGGGACGAATGGTTCGTACACACCATTCGTGTAATAAAACGCGTCAAAACTCTCATACTGATACGCATACCCGAGCTGCCGCGTTACTTTGCTTCCATCGACCGCGATGGGATACGAATATCCTTTCCAGCTTCCTTTTGACGTCGGTATTTTGCCGCGCGTTACATGCCAGAACACAAAGAACGGGATGCGCACCATCCAGGGATAAATGGGCAGCATATGCTTCCCCACTGCTTTCGCCATGTCGGGGCCGTACACTGCAGGTCCTGGCGGCGCCGCATTGAATACTTCATAACCCTTTACTTCCGGCCCGAACGCAAGCCGCTCTACGATGCCCGTGATGTCGTCTTCGTGGACGTACTGGCGCAGCCACTTAGGCGTCACGGGCACCCACGCCGTCATGAGCGAGATGAGGTTGTATACGAACGATTTTTCCTGCTTCAGCGTCCCCGAAAGCGCGGCCTGGAGCCCGAAGCGGATGCGCATAAAGCGGCCGCGCGGGCCTGTGATGGCCGCGGGGCGAATGATCGCTACGTCTATATCTTTATTCACGCGCTTTTCGTAGCGCTCTTTCAAGTGCTCTTCCGCGATGCGCTTTTCTTCGGCATACAAATAATCGGTTTTGCGGAACGGCTCGTCTTCCGTATAGCGGTGTTCCGTCGTGTTCGCCGGAAATGCGCCATAGCTTGCGACGGTCGAAAAGTGGATGAGTCGCTGTACGAACGGTTGTGCGAAAGCGAAATCGAACACCTTATCCGACCCTTCGATATTCCATTTCCAGGTTGTCGCGCGGTCGCCGTAGAGCTCGCGGATTTGCCACGCCGTATGGATGACGACGTCGGGGGAAAAGCGCGCGACGTCGTCGTGCCAATCGTCGGCCGTGTTGGTTTGAATGTAGTGGAGCTTGGTTTCCGTCTTCAGCGCATCGGGAAGCGGCTCCTTATCGAGGCCGATGATGCGCTCGACGTCCGGCCGCGCCGCGAAACGCTCGACGAGCATGGCGCCGACGTATCCCGCTGCTCCCGTGATGAATACCGTGTGCTTATCCATAGGACAAGTATAGCTACCACGCGCTTACGCGGAAGAGCATGCGTTTTACCGTTTTAAGCGCGATGACGAGGTCGAGCATGAGCGAGCGGTGCTTCAAATAATAGAAGTCGTACGCGAGCCGGACCTTGGTTTCTTCTATCGATTGCGGCGACAGGTTCCCGGGCTCGTACTGCTGGTTCACCTGGGCCCATCCCGTGATGCCGGGCTTCACGAGGTAGCGCACGCGGTAATACGGCAATGCTTCGGCAAGCCGCTTCCCCAATCCCTCGATGTCGTTTCGCGGCCCTACGAGGGAAAGCTCGCCCGAGAGCACGTTCACGAACTGCGGGAATTCGTCGAGCGACGTCTTGCGCAAGAACGCGCCGACCTTCGTCACGCGATTTTCCTGCCGTTCTTCCGTCGTCCATTCGCTCGATGCGCTTTTGTTTTGCTGCATGCTGCGGAATTTATACGACGACACGCGCGTTTCGTGCTCGCCGATGCGGTGCTGCTTGATGAAAAGCGGGCCCGGGCCTTCCATTCGCATCGCGAGCCATACGAAAGGAATCAGTACGAGGGTAATCGCGCCCATCACGAGGCCGCCCGCGATGTCGATGGCGCGCTTCGCGAAGAGGTAGAACCCGGACGCGCGTCGCGTGGCATACCGGAAGAACCACTCGTATCCGATGACGGAAAGCGGCACCCGGTCGAACACTTCTTCGTAGAGCGCGAGGAAATCCACGATGTGGTACGAACCCTGCTCGAACGCGCGGCGGTACATTTCCGGGACCAGCGCCGCGACGGCGGGATTGCGGGTGTCCACGATAAGGAGCCGCGCGTTCCGTGCCTCTTCGCTCTCGAGAAATTCGGCGAACGCCGCGGGCGTCATGCCCGTTGGGTCGAGCGAGGTGCGGCACCGTATCGCGTACCGGGCGTTCCCATCGAGCTCGCGGCGCAACTCCTCTTCGTCGGGGCCGGCGCCGATGACCACGGCGTCGATGCGCGCCCGCCGTTCGGCAAGCCGCGGGTATGCGACGAGCCGCCACGCAAGAATGCCGAGCATGGATACCACGAGGTAAATAAGGAGGTTGGTTTTCGGCGTGATGCCGAACGCGGGAACGAGAAAGAAAAAGAGCGCCGCAATGACGATGTTGACAATCTGCGTCCGGATGATGCGGCCCGAGAGATCGCGCTTGAAGAAAACAGCGCGCTTCTCGTAAAGCCCGCTCATGAAAAAGACCGCAAGCCACACGAGGAAAAGAAAGGCGAAGGGCCCGGCGTGGAGCGCCCAAAGCTCGGTCGACGGGAACGCGCGGTAGCGGATCACGAGGGTAAGCCACAGCGAAAGAGCGAGGACGACGACGTCGCCGAGAAAAAGGAGAACGGAAGCGCTGCGGCTGCCGATGGTCATGTGATACGCTTTATATACTATAGATAACTTCGGCGCGCGAATATAGGTTGTACCCCGTATGGACTCCCCCCAATCAGTGCTCTACGTTATTACGAAAGCCACCTGGGGCGGCGCGCAGCGCTACCTATGGGACCTCATGACTCGCGCACGGGACTATGGGTACGCTCCTGCGCTCGCTTTCGGCGAGCGCGGGCTCCTCGCGGCGCGCGCCGCAGATGCGGGCTTTCCCCATTACGAAATTCCTTCTCTCGGCCGCGATATTGCCCCATTGAAAGAATGGCGCGCGAAGCGCGACCTCGATCGCCTGTTCCGGGAAGTCGAACCGGACGTCGTCCACCTTAATAGCTCGAAGGCCGGATTCACGGGCGCGCTTGCCGCGCGCTCCGCAAACGTGCCGCGCACCCTATTTACCGCGCATGGATGGGCTTTTACCGAACCGCGCCACGAACTCGCAAGGCGTGCTTTCGCCCACCTCCAGGGTTACGCGGTCCGAAACACCGACGCCACCATCGCGGTCTCTCGGTTCGTCGCAACGACGGCAGAGCTGTTTGGATTCCCTAAAGACCGCGTCCACACCATCCCGCTCGGTATCGAAGAGCTGAGGTATCTTTCGCGCGAAGAAGCGCGGGCGGCGCTTATCGAAGCGGACCCCTCGCTCGCGAATGCGCCCGGGCTCTGGGTCGGCACCATCGCCGAACTGCACCCGAACAAAGGCATCGATATAGCAATTGACGCGTGGCGGCTCGCACGGCCCGACGCCCACTGGGTTGTCGTGGGCGGCGGCGAAGAGCGCGCGTCGCTTTCGCGCCGCGCCGCGGGTGACGACCGCATCCACTTCCTTGGATTTAAAGAAGACGCATGGAAATACCTGAAAGCATTCGATCTTTTCCTGCTTTCGTCCCGCACCGAGGCACTGGGATACGTCGTGCTCGAAGCCGGAGCCGCGGGCGTGCCCGTTATCGCGAGCGATGCCGGCGGCTCAAAAGAAGCGCTCCCCGGCCGGGAAAGCCTGTTCCGTGCGGGAGACGCGCCCGCCCTTGCCGAACGGCTCCGCTTTTTTCTTTCCGACCCCGCGCGGCTTCCCGAGCAAGGCGCCGCCGTGCGCGCGTTCCAGCAAGAACGCTTTTCGTTCTCAGACATGCTGCGCGATACGTTCGCGCTCTACGCCAAACCCTAGCCCAAATATTCTTGCCCGATGGTATCACGCGGCGCGGAGCGGCCATATCGCGCGAGCGAAGCCACGATGCCGAGCGAGGCGAATTCAAGCAGTAGGTGCGAACCGCCGTAACTCATGAACGGGATTGTCGTACCGGTCACGGGGAGAAGCCCGACGTTGATGCCGGCATGGATGAAGACGTGCGCAGCGATGAGGAGCGCGATGCCGATGGTGAAAAACGCGTCGAAATTGGTGGCGGCGCGGCGCGCGATGCCGAGCAGCCGGAGGAGGAGAAGGCCGTAGAGCGTAAGCGCTATCGCAACGCCGACGAACCCCCACTCCTCTGCATACGCCGCAAAAATGAAGTCGGTTTCGTACTGCGGCAAAAAACGCAATTTCGATTGCGTGCCGTATCCGATGCCCTTCCCGAACCACTCGCCGCTTCCTACCGCGACCGTGGCTTGATATGCGTTATAGCCCGAGCCGTGGATATCCGCGGCAGGATTCACGAACGCAAGGATGCGCGCGCGCTGATATTCGTGAAGCCCGCCGAACCACAGCGCGGTTGCGCCGATAATGCCAAGGAGGAGCACCGCCGCGAGGTGCCGCTTCGGGATGCCGGACGCGAGCACCATCCCGAACCAAATCGCGCCCAAAATGACGGCCGTGCCGAGGTCGGGCTGGAGAATCACGAGCCCCATCGGGATCGCCGCATAGAGGCCCGAAACGACGACGTGCCGGATATTCGCAATTTCGATGTGGCGGCGGGAGAAATACTTGGCGAGGAGCGCGATGAGCACGAGCTTCGTGAGGTCGGTCGGCTGAAAAGAAAACGGTCCGAGGTCAAACCAGCTTCGCGCGCCCATGACCGGGTGCACGGCGACGAGGAGGATGCAAAGGAGCCCGAACACGATGACATACCCCGTGATGAGGACCGGCGTTCGGCGGATAAAGCGCAGGTCGATAGACGCGAGGACGAAATACACCACGATGCCGAGCGCGACCCATATCATTTGGCGCGGCGCCAAAGAATCGCTCCCGAAGGTGTGCATGGTGAGGAGTCCGAGGCACGAAAGCGCGACGGCGGTCGCGATGAGCGGCCATTCCGCAAACAGCGCACGCCACGAAAGCGCCCGGACGGTCTCCGTCATGGAAGCGGGACGAGCGGAAGTATTTCTTCGCGCACCGGCGGCGCGAGAAACGGTGCCGGCCAGGTGAAAGTTACGTCCGCGCTTCCGAGCGCCGGAAGGGTCGGAATAACGGTTTGCGAAGCGGCGATGGCGTTGTTGCTTGCGTCAAACACCGTCGCGACCACCGTAAGCTGGTAAAACGGCGTTGCCAATGGGTTTTGGACGGTCGCGGTGAGGCGGGGCGACGCATCCGCCGTAATGACTTCGTTCACGACGGACAAGGTGGGCGGCACGTCCGTGTCGCGATACCACGCGATGGACGAGGTCGCAAATACGAGAAAGGCTCGCGCGACTTCTTGGTATCCCGAATAAAATCCGGGGACGAAAATGGGCGTCGTCGATTTTGGCGCGAGGTCCACGGTCCCGGTCTTTTTCGCGACCACGAGGTTATCGGGCCCGTAGAGAGTAATCGTATAGGGCGCGGCCTTCGCAGCCGCAGCCGCGTTTTTATTGTCGACGTAGGCCACGACGTCGGTGCGTCCGGACACCGGAACAAGCTGCCGCGTAAAGCGGACCGACGGGGGCGCCTGGTCTATGGTACAGAGCCGGGAGCACGGCCCCCCGCAATCGATGCCCATTTCGCCCTGATTCTGCTTCAAGTCGCTGCAGGTCGGCGTGTGGTAGAGCGTTGCGATAAGAGTGAGCGCCGCGAGCGTCGCCGCCACCGCAACAACGACGGCAATAATGAAATGCTTCCGGTGCGCTGCCCACATGCCTACAGTATAAAGCAAAAACCGTCCGCTCGTTGGCGGACGGTTTTTGCGGATTCGAGCCCTTTGTTCTGGCGACTAGCTACTCTCCCCTTTCGAGTACCATCGCCACTACTGCGCTTAACTGCCGTGTTCGGCGAGAACGGGCGCAACGCGAAGAAGCGTTGCGAGCCGGAGCGCGGCGGCGCGAGGCGGGGTCGCGGAATTTTCCAGCAGGAAAATATCCGTGACTGACCCAGCGTCGGTATTCAAAACTTTGTTCTGGCGACTAGCTACTCTCCCCTTTCGAGTACCATCGCCACTACTGCGCTTAACTGCCGTGTTCGG
>CAYYYQ010000047.1:0-8595 GCA_964475915.1 uncultured Candidatus Saccharibacteria bacterium | reverse complement strand
GGGCGCTTTGCTGTGGCTTATCGGCGGAGAGCAAATCGAAGTAGAGGCGCTGCGCCGCGCGTGGCCGTCCGTGCGTTTTGAAGGCGCCGTTTCTTCCGAAGATGTTCCCGCCCTGCAAGCCGCGTGCGACGCGCTCGTCATTCCGAATAAAAAGGGAAGCGATGCGTCCGAACGCCATACCTCGCCCCTCAAATTATTCGAATACATGGCAAGCGGAACGCCCATCGTCGCGAGCGACCTTCCTTCGCTCCGTGAAATCCTTTCAGAAGAAGAGGCCCTCTTTTTTGCACCCGGGGACGCGGCTTTGCTCGCGAGCGCGCTCAACGAAGTGTTCCGGGATCCGGATGCGGCGGCTCTGCGCGCTCGGCACGCACGGGAAAAGGTCGAGTCGTTCACCTGGGAGAAGCGCGCCGCCCGCATCCTTGACTTCATGCGAGCGTAATTGTGCGGCATCGCTTTTCCTGGTATTCTCACGCCGTCTCCCATGAAATCTCCTCTTCATGCCGGCATAGGGAAAGCGACGGTTCTCGTGACCGGCGGCGCCGGCTTTATCGGCTCGAATTTCATACGCTATCTCCGCGTGAAGGAGCCGAAAGCGAAGATCGTATGTCTCGACCTCCTCACTTATGCGGGGTCCAAACGAAATTTACGGGGCATACCGAAAACGGCGTACGCTTTCGTGAAAGGCGACGTCGCCGACCCCGCCGTGGTTGCGCGGGTGTTCAAGAACTACCGCCCGCAGTACGTCGTTCATTTCGCCGCCGAATCGCACGTCGACCGGAGCATTCACGAAAGCGCGGCGCTTTTTGCGCGCACCAACGTGGTCGGCACGACGGTGCTGCTTGAAGCATTCCGCCGCGCGCCGAACGCCGTTACCTTTCTCCAGGTTTCCACCGACGAAGTGTACGGCTCCTTGCCGCTCGGCTCGAAGAAACGATTCACCGAATCGACCGAGCTTTCGCCGAATTCCCCCTATGCGGCGTCGAAAGCCGCCGCCGACCTCGTGGCGCGCTCGTTTTTCGCGACCTACGGCACGCCGGTGGTGATTACGCGCTGCTCCAATAATTATGGGCCGTACCAGCACGCCGAGAAGCTCATTCCGTTTCAGATTGCGCGCCTCAAGAAAGGAGAGCCGATCGCTTTGTATGGCGACGGGAAAAACGTCCGCGACTGGATCCACGTCGAAGACCACTGCGCGGGCATCCTTGCCGCGCTCGTGAACGGCCGGCCGGGCGAGGTGTACAACATCGGCGCCGACGACCAAATGAGCAACCTCGAACTCGCCAAGATGCTGCTCGGCATATTGGGCCGTCCGATATCGCATCTATCGTTTGTCGCCGACCGCCCCGGGCACGACCGCCGGTACGCCATAGATGCCTCGAAAATCCGCCGGGAATTGGGCTGGAAACCGCGGCATTCGCTCGCGTCGTCGTTTGAAAACACGGTGCGGTGGTACGTAGCGGGAGGGTCCGCCGCGCAAAGAGGGTAGTATGCTAGAGGTATGAAAGGAGTCGTTTTGGCGGGCGGGCTCGGGACGCGTTTGCGGCCCCTTACGCGCGTGACGAATAAGCACCTTTTGCCGGTGTACGACAAGCCGATGATTCTCTATCCGCTTGAAACCCTCCGGCGCTCGGGCATTACGGACATCATGATCGTGACGGGCCGTGAGCACGCGGGGCACTTCATGCATTTTTTGGGTTCCGGCAAAGAATACGGCGTCAATTTGCGCTTTTCGCTCCAAGACACGGACAACGGCGGCATCGCCGATGCGCTCGGGTATGCAGAAGCGTTTGCCGCGGGCGAACCAGTCGCCATCATATTGGGCGACAATATTTTCGAAGGCGATTTTAAGAACGCGGTTGCGAAATTCGCCGCGGGCGCCATGGCGTTTTTCAAATCCGTACCGGACCCGCACCGCTTCGGCGTGCCCGTGTTTTCCAAAGACGGGAAGCGCGTCATAAAAGTCGAGGAAAAGCCCAAAAAACCGAAATCGAAGTATGCGCAGGTCGGCTTTTACATTCTCGACGGACGGGCGTTCGACCGCATCAAAAAACTGAAGCCCTCCGCCCGCGGGGAACTTGAAATGACGGACCTCATCAATACCTACATCGCCGACGGCGAACTCGCCCACGACTTCGTGAAAGGGCAGTGGCTCGACGCCGGCACCATCGAATCGCTTCATGCCGCCGCCCAGTTCGCCCGCCGCGCCGCGCACAAAAAACATGGCTGACGCTCCTTTTACGAAAGAAGAACTCGCGCTCCCCGGCGTGCTGCTCATTACGCCAACCGTGTATGAAGACCATCGCGGCAGCGCCATGAACGCGTATGACCGCGAAGCATTTCTCGCGCTCGGGGTTCGCTCGAATTTCGCTCAGGACTTCGTGTCGGTATCAAAACGCAACGTGATTCGGGGACTCCACTATCAGCAGGCGCCGCATGCGCAAGATAAATTGGTGCGCTGCACGCGCGGGTCGATTTTGGACGTCGTCGTGGACTTCGACCCGTCCTCGCCGACCTATCGCAAACACGTCGCGGTGCCGCTTCGGGGCGACCGGCCATGCATGCTTTTCATTCCAGGGCGGTACGCGCACGGATACGCCGTCACGAGCGATGAAGCCGTGCTCGAATATAAACTGAGCGATGCCTACCATGCCGAGGCTGCAGGAGGGTTCCGATTCGACGATCCCGCATTCGGCATCGAATGGCCTGTTACCGACCCCATCCTTTCCATGAAAGACGCGTCATGGCCGCCACACCCATTTTCATGACTCCCATTCGTTTAGATAACGTATTGATTACGGGAGCCCACGGTATGGTAGGGAGCTATATCGACTTTGGCATACGCACGGGGAAGGATGACCTTGATGTTACCGACGCCGACGCCGTGCGCCGCTGGTGCGCGGAGCATACGCCGCGCGCTATCGTTCACCTCGCTGCAGAAACCGACCTCGCGGCATGCGAAAAAGATCCCGGACATGCCTACCTCTCGAATGCCGCCGCGGCGTACTACCTCGCCCTAGCCGCCCGAGATTTGGGAATAAAAATGATATATCTCTCGACGTCTGCGGTATTCGATGGCACGAAAGAAGGACCGTATGAAACCAGCGACGCCCCTTCTCCCCAGGGCGTTTACGCCCATTCAAAATATCTTGGAGAACTCGCCGTCCGGGGCCTCGCCCCTGATCATTGCATTCTCCGTTCCAGTTGGATGTTTGGCGGCGGTCCGGGGAGGGATCGTAAATTCGTGGGAAAGATCTTGTCCCAGCTTACGAATCCTACTATCACGATTGTTTCTGGCCGGCGCGGTTCTCCTACGTATGCCAAAGATTTGGCCCGCGGCATACGCACCGCACTCGAAAACGATATGCGCGGGGTCGTTCATATGGCGAACGCAGGCAGCCCGACGCGCGCCGAAGTTGCCGCAGAAATCGTGCACATAGCCGAGGCTCCCGCGCGCATTATCGAATCCGCCGGCGTGCCAGACGCGAGCACGCGCGGGGGAGGCAACGAAAGCATGGCGTCGGTTTCAGGAATGCGTCCGTGGCAGGATGCTTTGCGGGAATACCTCGAAACGGAGTGGGGGAGTGTGCTCAACCGCCCTTAGCGCTACACTATCCCCATGCCTGCTCATGTCCGCAATACGGCGTGCCGCGTTTGTCTCGGCACCGACCTCGTCAAGGTCCTCGATTTGGGGAGCACGCCGCCTGCCAATGCCTACCTCCGCGAGGAAGACCTCGGGAAGCCCGAAGCGTCGTACCCGCTCGCGCTCTATTTTTGCCGCACCTGCAGCCTCGCGCAGCTGCTCGACGTCGTCGATCCGAACATATTGTTCAAGGACTATCACTTTCTTACGAGCGCGTCGGCGCCATCCGTCGCGCACTTTAAAAAATATGCGGACGAAGTGATACGGCCCCTTATCCGGTCGAAAGACGATTTGGTCGTCGACATCGGCGGCAACGACGGGACGCTGCTTTCGTTCGTCAAGGACGACGCGCGCGTGCTGAACGTCGATCCGGCCGACAACCTCGCGCCCATTTCCGAAGCAAAAGGCGTGCCATTTTATCCCGCTTTTTTCACCGCGGCCGTCGCCGACGACCTCGTCGCGAAGTACGGCGAAGCGCGCGTCGTCGTCGCGAATAACGCCTTCGCGCACACCGACCCCATCCGCGACGTGTACCACGGCGTCGCGAAACTCATCGGGGACGAGGGCGCGTTCATTTTCGAAGTGCATTGGGTAAAGCACCTCGTCGAGCACAATGCGTTCGATCAGATGTATCACGAGCACGTGAGTTTCTATTCGCTCCACGCTCTTATGCACCTCGTCGAATCGGCGGGCATGCATGTCTACGATGTCGAGGTTGTCCCGGAGCAAGGGAAGTCGCTGCGCGTGTTTGCGGCGAAGCATGCGCCGGCTTCGCCGCGCGTTGCGGCGCTCCTCGCCGAAGAGCGGGAAGCCGGGCTCACCCGCGACGCCGCATTCCACGCGTTTGCGGCGCGGGTGGAAAGCAACAAGCAAAAACTGCTCGCGCTGTTGCGCGAGCTCAAATCCGCCGGAAAGAAAATAACGGGCTATGGCGCGCCCGCAAAGGGGAACACGCTTTTGAATTATTACGGGCTCGGGCCCGACGTGCTCGACTACCTCACCGATACCACCCCCCTGAAACAGGGCCTCTACAGCCCCGGCATGCGCATCCCCATACGCCACCCCGACGCGCTTCGCACCGATACGCCGGACTATGTAGTGCTTCTCGCGTGGAATTTCAAGGACTTCATCCTTGAAAAAGAGCGCGAATTGCGGGAACGGGGCGTGAAGTTCATCGTCACGATTCCGGAGGTAGAAGTACGGTAGCCGCCATGCGATTCTTTTTCTTTTCGAAGGGTGACAAAAGCGTCGCAAGTTCCCGCTACCGCGCGTACTACCTTGCGGAAGCGCTCCTGGCGCTCGGCCACGAAGCCGTCGTGACGCTGGTCGCCGTGCACTCCTTTTCGGACTTCGCGCGGTACCTCCGCCTTCTCTTGAACGCGCGGCGCCGCGACGTCGTGTTTCTCCAGCGCACCATTTATTCCCGAGCGTTTATCGTCGCCGTGCTGATTGCCCGGGTGCTCGGGCGCCGATTTATATTCGACATCGACGACGCGGTGTGGCAGCCGCCCGCAAAGCGCACGGCGTTTCTCGCCCGCCTTGCCTTCCTCGTCACCTGCGGCAGCGCTCCCGCGCTCCGGTGGGCCCGGTCGAAAAAGCGCCCGGCACTCCTTCTCTCAAACGGCCTACCGCTTTCGGTGTACGTAGCACGGAGCGAAGAATCACCCGGCATCCCTCTCGTCGGGTGGATTGGCGACGGGCCCGCGCACGCTGAAAACCTAAAGCTCTTGGTACCCGTACTCGACGCGCTTCGAAACGAAGGGACGCCGTTTCGCTTCCGGCTTATCGGCGCCATGGGCGACCGCCGAATCTACGATTTATTTGGTGGGGCGACCGACGTGGATATTATCGATACGCTCGATTGGAGCGATCCGCGACGCGCCGTGAGCGAGATACAACGTTTCGCCATTGGCGTCATGCCGCTCGCTTCGAGCGAATGGAATCAGGCGAAATATTTTAAGGCGCTGGAATACATGGCGGCGGGCGTGCCCGTGGTTGCGAGCCGCGCGGAAGCGCTTGTTCCTATCGTCGAAGGAAACGCTGCTGGCGTGCTGGTAACGGATACGGAAGAGTGGGTGAGAACGCTTCGGAACTTGCTCAGCAATGCACCAGAACGTGCCAAGCTCGGTTCCCAGGGACGCGCCGCCCTGGAGCGGGATTATTCGAGCACGGCTATGGCAAAAACGCTGCTCACCGAGCTCGGAGACGCGGCGCTCTCGCCGGTTCCTTCTCACGCTCCTGACGTAAGCATCGTGGTGTTGAATTGGAATACTTCGGATCTGCTCGCCGACAGCCTGCGGGCCATTCTATCGGAAACAAAGCAGGTGCGGTACGAATTAATCGCAATAGACAATCATTCAGACGACGGTGGATTTGAACGCCTCCCCCCTGAGCTGCGCCGCGACCCGCGCATCCGGTTCGTAACGACCGCAGAAAATACGGGGTGGAAAGCGATTAACGGTCCATTTGCTTCGGCTCGGGGACGCTATCTCGCTACCATTGACGCCGACGCGCGGGTAAAAGAAGGGTGTGTGGATGCGCTTGTCGCGTTTATGGATACCCATGCCGATGCGGGTGCCGCGACCGCCAACCTTTTGTTCCCCGATGGGAGCCCGCAAGTATATTTCCGGCGATTGTATCGGCCAGCGACGTTTTGGTGGGCGAGCGTTCCGGGCCGGGCCATTGATCATCTGTTTTTCCGCTCCCGCCACCGATTATGGGCGCGATATGAGGACGTGGACCCCGCCCAGCTGTTTGAAGTGGAGCAGCCATCGTGGCCGGCGCTCATCATCCGGCGCGAAGCGCTCCGCGGCCAAGCGATGGTCAATCCTCTCTTTCCCTTTCATTTCGTCGACGTCGATCTTTCGCGCCGACTCGCTGCTGCGGGGTACCGCACCTTCGTCGTGCCGGGAGCATACGCCGTGCATTTCAAATCCACTTCGTATAAGCGCGCGAACCAATCGTGGCGGACGCGCGATTACGATAGAAGCCTGCGCCGCTATTTCCGCCGCTACTACCCTCTATCCGCGCCCTTTCTTTCGATTGCCGTATTCTTTGATCGAGTTGGGAAGACGATACTCGGGTATGTGGGAATAGCCCTCTAAGAAAGCGTGCGCACCGCGCGTTTCCACAACACGAGGTTCACGGCGATGCCGAACGCGTATTGGAAAACGCGCGCGCCTATAATGCCGGCGACGCCGTAGAAGTAGCCGAACACCAGCAAGCTCGCGATGAGGACCGCATTTCCGATAACCGTACCGGTGTAGTTCGCGCGAATGAGTTCTGGCTTTGCCTGAAATGCTGCTCCGAGGAAGATGACGGGCGGGATAAGCACGAGCGAAAGCGCGTACCACTGCGAATAAGGAATGGACGCCAGGTATTTAGGGAAGAGGATGGGGTAGGCGTAGGGCGCGACGATGAGGTAGATAATGGCGCACGCCGCCCCGATGGCCATGAGCTGGAGGATGCGGCGGTAGAGCGAAGCATCGAGCTCGGGCATCGTTTTGTGCGAGAGCACGGGGAGCGCGAGGCTCGGGATGTTTTTAAAGAGCCCTTTTACCTGCTCGACCGGCGCGAGCGCGATCGTATACACGGCGAGGTCGGCCGCGCCGACGTAGTGGAACACGAGCAATTTGTCGAGGTAGCTCGCAATGCCGCTCACGAATCCAATCACGCTCAAATGCTTCCCGTACCGCATGACGCCCGGATCTCTTTTATCATTCGGCTTGAACGCGCGCGGCACCCACAGATAGAAAAAGACGCGCACCGCCGTCCACACGGAAAAATACGTGAGCACGAGGAGCGCCAGATTGTCGGTTAGAAAAAGCACCACCACGAACGCCGCCGTGGTAATGAGTTGTTCGACATTGCCGTACACCGAGAGCTCGCGGAAGTATTTGCGGCCCTGCAAGAATCCGAGAAAGATATTGAGCGAATCGAAAAAGGGAAGGAACGCAGCGCCGATGAGGAACGGAATGACCAAATTCGCATTTCCTTCGTAACAATAATACGCCGCGGCAAGGGCGCTCGCGACGCCCGCGATAAGGCCCCACTGCACGCGCTTCACGAATAGTTCCCGGTACGACCCTTCGTATCCGCGCGCCACCGACTGGGCGAACGCCGTATTCACGCCCGTGAGGGAAAACAGCGTGAGAACGCCCGCCACCGATAATACATAACGGTAATTGCCGTACACGTCTTGGGGCAACAGGTTTGCAAAGGCGAGCGCCAATATAAGCGAAGTGAGCGCGGAAAAGACCTGGGCCGACCCAAGCCAAAAGCCGCCACGGGCTAGGTAGATCATGTCCACGTGGAGATAGCGCTCGCTTGCGCGCAAGAGGGTGTAGAGGCGGGTGCGGAGGGGGGTCATGCAGGAAGCGGTACGTACTATATAATAGTTCTACCATGCAAAAAGTTGCCCGAGGCATCGTCCTCACCGCCCTCTTTATCATCCCTTTTGTGGTGCTCTACGTGAGCCCGAGCCTCTTTTTCCTCTTTATTACGGGCAAGGGCTTTGCCTTCCGCATCCTCGTTGAAATCGCGCTTGCGGCGTGGGTGGTGCTCGCGCTCCGCGACCCCAACTACCGACCCCAGTCGTCGTGGACCTTTACGCTCTACGCGGCGTTCGTCGCGTGGATGGCCGTTGCGGACGCGTTCGCGGTGTCGCCCCTCAAAGCCTTTTGGTCCAACTTCGAGCGCATGGACGGATGGATTACGCTCATTCACTTGCTCGCGCTCTTTGCGGTGATGGGGACGGTGCTCACCGCCGACGCCCTGTGGCGGAAGTGGTGGCTTGCGTTCCTCAGCGCTTCCGCGCTCGTCTCGCTCTACGGCCTCATGCAGCTTTTGTGCGTACAGAAAGCCTGCGGAGCCGCGGGCGCGTTCTTCGCGATTCATCAGGGCGGCGTACGCCTCGATGCCACGCTCGGCAACGCCGAGTACCTCGCGGGCTA
>CAYYYQ010000046.1:0-2246 GCA_964475915.1 uncultured Candidatus Saccharibacteria bacterium | reverse complement strand
AGCACCGCGCCGTCTACGAGCGCGATGGCAATCGCGCCCGCGCGCGCTTGGAGTGCCGGAGAATACGCGAACGCCGGCGCAATGAGGTGTATGGCTCGAGCGAGTCGCTCGGCCTTTTTATACAAATAGACTCGTCGTATGTCTTTATCAAATATGTTGGAGAATATACTCTTTTCTAGGACGAAACTGTCATCAGGCCCGCTCACTGCGGCTATCTTTGATTCCTTGTCGTGTCCTTTATCTTCCATGAAAGTCTTATAGGAATTCGAGTCGAATGACCTTTAGTATAGGTCCTTTAAAGGTCCGTGCAAGTCGGTCTGCGCGCATGAAGATGCGGGCTGTGGACAATGCTAAAATTGGGGCATGGCGAATGGAAAAACAAAGCGCGCCGAGCGCAGAAAAAGCCGGAGCACCGACGAATACCGAACCCTTATGAAGTGGACGGGCTCTATCGTATTTATCGCGCTCGGGCTCGTCCTCCTCATTTCGCTGAAGCCCCTCGCGCTCGGGGGCCCGATTGGTTTCGCGTTGTTTTCTTATGCGTTCGGATTCCTCGGCATCGCCGCGTACGCGCTTCCCTTTCTCCTTATTGCGCTTGGGCTCGGGCTCATGCTCGAACGCATGTTTGTAGAAATCATGACCCTCTCGGGAGTGGTGCTGATGCTCGTCGCCATTCTGGGGCTTCTCGGGCTTGCGACTACGGATTGGGGCGGGGCCGCAGGATTTTACGTTGGCCACACCGCGGCATCGGCATTCGGCGCGTGGGGTGCCGCCATCATTTTGCTTGCGGTGGGCGCCGTCGGATTCGTACTCGCGGCCGATATTTCAGCGCTCGCGGCGCTTATCTCAGAACGGGCCGAGCGCGCTAAAGACGCCGCGGCGGACGCGCTGGGTAGCGTCAAGCTCCCGAGCATGGGACATAGCGACGAAGAGGCCGCGCCGGCAGATGCAGAGGAAGCGCCGCATGCCCCCGAGGAGCGCGAACCGGTCGTGACGATGTTCAACCGCCCCACGGGAGTGGAAGCCGCGCCCGCCGCGGCCATCCGCAATTTCGACGGCGAATACGACCCCCCTCCCCTATCGCTCCTCGGGGAAGACAAGGGAAAGCCGGGCGTAGGCGACATTAAAGCGAACGCGAACATCATTAAGCGCACCTTCCAAAACTTCGGCATTTCGGTCGAAATGGACGAAGTATCGGTCGGCCCCACCGTCACCCGCTATGCGATTAAGCCCGCCGAAGGCGTCCGGCTCTCGAAAGTGGTGTCGCTTCAATCTAACCTTGAGCTTGCGCTTGCCGCGCACCCCGTACGCATCGAAGCGCCGATTCCGGGCAAATCGCTCGTCGGCATCGAAGTGCCGAACTCGGTGAAGGCCATGGTGGGGCTGGGCGGCGTCCTCTCCGCCCCCGAATGGTCGGAGAATAAAAAGCCCCTGCTTGCCGCTATTGGCCGCGACATTGCCGGCACTCCTCACTATGTGAATATCGCGAAGATGCCGCACGGGCTCGTCGCGGGCGCGACGGGGTCCGGAAAGTCGGTGGCGATTCACGCGCTCATTGCGTCGCTCCTCTATCGAAATGGTCCGAACCAGCTGCGGTTTATCATGATTGACCCGAAGCGCGTCGAGCTTACGCTTTATAACGGCATACCCCACTTACTGACCCCCGTTATCACCGACCCGAAGAAAGCCATTCTTTCCCTTAAATGGGCGGCAAAAGAAATGGAGCGCCGTTACAACATCCTCGAAACCGAGCGCGTGCGCGACATCGAGTCGTATCACGCCACCGTTTTTGAACCGGCAAAAAAGAAGGGTGCCGCCGAAATGCCCGAAGCCATGCCGTACATTGTGATCGTGATAGACGAGCTCGCCGACATTATGCAGACGTACCCGCGCGAGCTCGAAGCCGCTATCGTGCGGCTCGCCCAAATGAGCCGCGCGGTCGGCATCCACCTCATCCTTTCGACCCAGCGGCCGTCGGTGAACGTGATTACGGGCCTTATCAAGGCGAACGTTCCCACGCGCATGGCGCTCCAAGTGGCGAGCCAAATCGATTCCCGCACCATCCTCGACCAGGGCGGTGCAGAACTCCTCCTCGGCGCGGGCGACATGCTCTACCTTTCAAGCGACATGCAAAAGCCCGTACGCCTGCAGACGGCCTATATCGGCGAAAGCGAGGTCAAAAAGGTCGCGCACTATATTAAGAGCCACAACGCGGGCGACCTCACGTCGCTCGAGCTCGGCGCTGG
>CAYYYQ010000045.1:0-3933 GCA_964475915.1 uncultured Candidatus Saccharibacteria bacterium | reverse complement strand
CGGCGGGCTCGAGCGCCTCTTGATGGTACGTTACGGCATTACCGATGTGCGCTTTTTCCATTCGGGCGACGTCCGATTCGTTTACGCATTCGATGAAAAGCCGCTATGATCGTCTCTCGGAAATGGCTCACGAAGTATTTTGATGCCGCTATCCCGTCGGTAGCAGAGATTGCCGACGCGTTTACGTTTCATGCATTTGAAATCGAAGAAGCAACCGACGATACGCTCGACGTGAAAGTGCTTCCGAACCGCGCGGCCGATTGCATGAGCCACCGCGGCATCGCGCGCGAGCTCGGTGCAATAAGGGCATTGCCGATGAAGCCCGATCCGTTCCGCCTGCTGCCGAAGGAGTATCCGAAAGCAGAGGAAATCACGATTACGGTGGAAGACGCGCGCGCCTGCCCCCGCTATATGGCCGCGCTCGTGAAGGGCGTAACGGTCGGCCCTTCGCCCGCGTGGCTCCGCGAAGCACTGGAATCGGTGGGCCAGCGTTCAATAAATAACGTCGTCGACGCGACCAATTACGTCATGCTCGACCTCGGGCAGCCGCTCCATGCCTTTGATGCGGAGAAAATGAAAAATGAAGATGGAGTATGGAAGATCGCCGTTCGCGGGGCGGTCGAGGGGGAAAGCATCGAGACGCTCTCGGGAGATGCGGTACCGCTCGCCAAGGGCATGCTCCTCATTACCGATGGAAATGCGGATGCCGTGCTCGGCATCGCGGGAGTAAAAGGAGGCATGGCGTCCGCCGTTTCAGAGAGCACCACGGACCTCATCATCGAATCGGCGAATTTCGACGGCGCCATGGTCCGCAAAACCTCGCAGAAATTGAAACTCTGGACCGATGCGTCGCGCCGGTTCCAAAACAGCCTTTCGCCTGAACTCGCGAGCTATGGCATGGATGCCGTCGTGGCGCTTATTCAAGAAATCGCGGGCGGGGAAATAGCGGGCGTGCGCGACTATTATCCGGCGCCCGCGGAGAGCGTACAGGTGCCCGTATCGGTGTCTCACATCAATCACGTGCTCGGTACCGAATGGAGCGGGACGCAGGTTGAAAACGTATTCCATCGCCTCGGCCTCGCCTATAAGAAAACAGGCGAAGATTTCACGGTAGATCCGCCTTTCGAGCGGCGCGACCTCACCATTTCTGCCGACCTTGTCGAAGAAGTAGGGAGAATTATCGGCTACGACGGCATTGAGGCGAAAGAGCTTCCGCCCCTTGCAGGCGAGCCGGATCAGGCACGGTTCCGCGGCACCGAACGGATGAAGGACCAGCTGGTAGAGCAAGGATTCACTGAGCTATCAACCCAATCCTTTGCAAAAAAGGGCGACCTATCCCTCGCAAACCCGCTCGATGTCGCGCGCCCGTATTTGCGCGTGAGCCTCGAAGAAAACCTCAACGACGCGCTCGAGAAGGCGAAACAGTATGCACCGCTCCTGCTTCCGCCCAAAGCAAAACCGAAGTTGTTTGAAGTCGGTACGGTTTTCCCGAAGGAGGGGGAGTACGTAGAGCTCCGCATGACGGAAGCGGCGTGGGACGGGGTGCCGACGCACGACAATCTTTCCGTCGCGAAATTGGAAGACTACGGAAAAGGCTACGAACCGAAGCGCTACGCGCTCGGCGCGTTCACGCCGTATTCGGCGTACCCCTTCATCGTGCGCGATATCGCGCTCTGGACGCCGTCCGGCACTCCCGCGGGCGATATCGAAAGCGCCATCAGAAACGAATCGGGAGCACTGTTGGTGCGGCTCGATCAGTTCGACCGATTTGAAAAAGAGGGCCGCGTTTCCTACGCATTTCGGTTGGTATTCCAATCGTTCGACCGCACGCTCACCGACGACGAAGTGAACGGCGTCATGGCAAAGATAACGACCGCCCTCACTG
This sequence comes from uncultured Candidatus Saccharibacteria bacterium, assembly GCA_964475915.1. Classification (GTDB taxonomy): domain Bacteria; phylum Patescibacteriota; class Minisyncoccia; order Phycocordibacterales; family Phycocordibacteraceae; genus C7867-001. Next base: position 2,048 of record CAYYYQ010000045.1, on the reverse strand, counting down.
CTGCCGGATACGAAGTCCGCTAGCCTACTGATGGGCGAACCTGCCGGAAATGCCATGTTTAGGTATAACTGTCAATTATGGGGAAGGGAAAACTGGCCTGCGCGCGAAGCCTATTTGTGATAAAATAAGGGCAAGAAACCATGGCTAAGGACGACCCAAAAGCTGCTAAAAGCAAGGCGTACGACGCGTCATCCATTACGGTGCTCGAGGGCCTCGAGCCCGTCCGCAAGCGCCCGGGCATGTACATCGGGACGACGGGACCCGACGGCCTCCACCACCTCGTCACGGAGATATTCGACAACTCGCGCGACGAAGCCATGGGCGGATTCGCGAACGATATCGAAGTCGCCCTATTGCCGGGCGGGTACGTACGCGTCACCGATAACGGCCGCGGCATCCCCGTCGGCATACACCCCAAGACGAAAGTTTCGGCGCTCGAAACCATCATGACCACGCTCCACGCCGGCGGCAAATTCGGCGGCGCAGATTCGGGATACAAAGTCTCGGGCGGCCTCCACGGCGTCGGCGCATCGGTGGTGAACGCGCTTTCGACCAACACCAAAGTCATCGTGCATAAAGACGGCGGCATCCACGTACAGGAATACAAGATCGGAAAGCCGCAGGGGAAGGTGAAGCAGGTCGGAAAGACGAAGCTCCACGGCACCATTACCTATTTCCGCCCGGATGAAACGATTTTCACGGGCGGCATCGAGCAGAATTGGGACAAAATCGTGACCCACATGCGCCAGCAGGCATACCTCGTGAAAGGCGTCCGCATTACGGTAATCGACGCGCGCGAGGAAACGAAAGCGGGCATGGAAAGCGACGACGTCTTTTATCTGCGCGAGCTCGGGCTCGACGCCCCCTCCATGGCCTTCTATTTCGAAGGCGGCCTTAAATCGTTGGTTGCGTTTTACAACAAGCATCAGGAGCCGGTGCACAAAAATATATTCTATGTCGAAAAAGAACAGGACGGCGTCATGGTGGAAGTGGCGCTCCAATACGTCGACGACATAACGCCCCGGCTCACCGCATTCGCAAACAACATCTATAACCCCGAACACGGCACGCACGTGACCGGATTCAAAACGGCGCTCACGCGCACGCTGAACGCGTACGGCCGCTCGGCGAACATCCTCAAAGAAAGCGAAGAGAACTTTACGGGAGACGATGCGCTCGAAGGCATTACGGCCGTGGTGTCGGTCAAAATGCCGGAAATTCAATTCGAAGGTCAGACGAAAGCAAAGCTTGGGAGCGTGGAAGCGCAGGGCGCGGTCGCGACGGTGTTCGGCACGGCGTTCGCTTCGTTCCTCGAGGAACATCCCGACGACGGCCGCGCCATCGTCAACAAGGTGTTGCTTGCCCTGAAGGCTCGCAAGGCCGCGAAGGCCGCAAAGGACTCGGTGCTCCGGAAGGGCGCTTTGGAAGGCATGACGCTTCCCGGCAAGCTGGCCGATTGCCAAGTGAAGGATCCGGCAGAGGCCGAGATCTTTATCGTGGAAGGGGATTCGGCCGGCGGCTCGAGCAAGCAGGGCCGCGACCGCCGCACCCAAGCCATCCTTCCGCTTCGCGGGAAAATCCTGAACGTCGAGCGCGCCCGCATCGACCGCATGCTCGCATCGGTTGAAATCCGCGCGCTCGTGATCGCGATGGGAACGGCCATCGGCGACGTGTTCGACCTTTCTAAACTGCGCTATCACAAAATCATCATCGCGACCGACGCCGACGTCGACGGCGCGCACATTCGCACGCTCCTGCTCACTCTTTTGTACCGCCATTTCCGGCCGATTATTGAAGGCGGATTCGTCTACATCGCCCAGCCGCCGCTGTTTAAAGTAGCCAAGGGGAAAGACGTGCGCTACGCGTATTCAGACGAAGAACGGGATGCCGTGCTGCGCGGCATGGGCGTGAACATGGACGAGGTGGTCGTTTCGGGAGAAGGGGAAGAGGGCGAAGAGCCGGTGGAAGAAGAGGCTCCGGTCAAGAAATCGGCGAAAGCCAACGTGCAGCGCTACAAAGGATTAGGAGAAATGAATCCCTCGGAGCTC
>CAYYYQ010000044.1:0-7899 GCA_964475915.1 uncultured Candidatus Saccharibacteria bacterium | reverse complement strand
TCCCCCACTTGGATGTCCGCGAGTCCTTTATTTTCATCCACCTGACCGACGACGCGGAGCTGCGCGGGGTCGACCGTGGTGACGACCGGCGTGCCGGCGGCCGTTTGCGCGCCGATGTTTTGATCGGCGTCGATAACCAGTCCCCCCGCCGTCGACTTCAGAAGCTCCGTCCCGACTTCGGCGACCACCGTATTCGGAGCGATGGTGTCGCCCACTTTTACGTAGACCGCGTTCAAAGTGCCCGGCGCCGTCGGCGCGAGCTTCACCGTGGGCGCCTGAATGACCGAGGTGTCGATGGCAACGCGGGCGGAGGCAACGCCCCAATAAGCGAGCCCGGCGAGGGCGCCGCCGACAATAATAATGAGGCCCGCGGCGACCATCATCGGCACGCGCTTTTGAAAATCACTCTTTTTGTGTTCAGCGTTGGCTTCCATAGCATTCATGGCGGATAGATAGTAATTATTGCCCGGCGACCCGTGCCACTTCGTCGCCGGCGGCGACGCCGGAAATGATTTCCGTCGTCGTGGCACCGACGAGCCCGGCGATTACCGGCGTTTCAAGGGGTCCCTGAGCCGAAGCCTTGAGCACGTAGGTTTGATTGTTTTTGGTCACCACCGCGCCCTTTGGCACGAGAAGCGCGGTGTCCTTCTCACCCACGTGGATGACCACGTTCGCTCCTTGCCCCGCGGCGATGGAGGCGTCCGGCGTGTCGAAAACCAGCGTCGCTTTATACGCGGGCACGCCGTTTACCACGGTGGAAGCCCGGTCGACGCTCGCTACTTTCGCGGTAAACACTTTCCCGGTGCCGTAAGCATCGAGCGTTACCTCGGCGGCGTTGCCGGCCGTTATTTTTGCGGCGTCGATTTCAGAGAGGTAGACGTCCACTTCGAAACTTCCCGCAGGGAGAAGCGAAATGGCCGGCGCGTTCGGACTGGCGATATCGCCCGCCTTCACGGCTACGCTTGCGACCGTGCCTGAAAAGGGCGCGATGATTTCCGCTTGGCCCAGCTGCGCGCTTGCGGCGTGCACTTGGGCTGCGGCGGCCGCGACCGTTTCGGGCGTTGCGCCCGCGACGGCAAGGTCGAGCGCGTCTTTTGCCGATTCGACGGCGAGCGCGTCGTTCGCGAGCGTTTGCTGTTCGGCCTCGAGAGACGCAATGGTGCTATTCACGGTCGCGCGCGCCGCCGCCACGCCCGAAACGGTCGCCGCCGGGAGTGCGGGAGAGGCCGCGTTCATCGCCTGCACGAAGCTGTCGAAAAAAGCGCGTACTTGAACGAGATTGTCCACTTCGCCCGCGAGCGCGGCGTCGAGCGCCGCCGTGGCAGTAGTCCCTTCGAGCGAATCGAGCGCGTGCGTCCAGTCGGGGAACGCGTCGTCGAGCGTGCCGCGCTCTTGTCCCGCCGTTTCCGCTATCGTCTGGTTCCGCGTGCTAAATCCGAGGTGCGGATAATTGGTCGCGTTGAGGCTCGAGAACAACGGGTCGGTGACGTGCACCGCGTCCTCGGCATTCGCGAGCGCCGAAGAAAGCGCGGACGGAAGCGCCGCGTATTCGTTCTGGAGCGTTGTCTCGGCTTGCGCGACGGCCGTTTGCTTGCCCGCAAGGTCGACCGCGCGCGGCGGCGCGGTGAGCCCCGCGTAATTCGCCTGGGCCGCCGCGAGGTTGGCGCCGAGTACGCCCACGTCGAGGTTGGCGAGCAATTGCCCCGCCGTCACGGCATCGCCCACCTTCACATTCACGGCGGCAACGCGCCCGCCGACCGCGAACGAAAGTTCGGGATTCTGGAGCGCCGTCACCGAGCCATGGGCCGTGACGGTTTCGCGTATCGCTCCTTCGGTCACGGGGACGTAGGTCAGCGCGGGCGGCTTTGATTCGATGGCGTAATACGCGATGCTGCCTACGAAAATGAGGGCAACGACGCCCATGGCGCTTACGACGAGCTTATGGCGCACGAGTTCGGAAACGAGGCTTGGCATAGAAAATCGGTGAAAGTGAGCGGTTAATCAGTCTTGGGTAATAATGCGGAGAATGCGGGCGAGTTCCTTGCGGTCGCTTGCGGTAAGCGGCGCGACGATTTCGGCAAAAGCGGCGAAGCGCTTTTTGGTAATCGCGGCAATGAGGCGGTCGCCTTTTTTCGTGACGGCGAGCCGCACCTTGCGCCGATCCGCGTCGTCGGCTCGGCGCTCTATGAGCCCCTCGCTGGCGAGCCCGTCGACGATGTCGGTTGCCGTCGGCGCGGTAATTTTGAGGTACGCCGCGACTTCCCGCATCGTGGGCGCTCCTGCTTCCGTGAGGAAACGCAGCGTCTCCACGTGCAGCATGGAAAGCGGCGCGCAATCGCGCGCGAAGGCGGCCTTCATCCGGCGCCCCATTTCAAACATGAGGGACGGCAGGACTTCGGCAGCGCGGGTCGGGGTGGGTACTTTCATATCCTAATAGTTAGGATACCTAAGTATACCTGCATGCGCCGTGAAGCGCAACCGGGCATGGGGATAGGGCGCTACCGCATAGCGGCAAACGCGGCCGCCGCCTTGGCGAGGTGGGACTTCGTGTCTTCGTCGGTAAGCATTTCCGGCGCTCCCCCGAGCGCGTCCAGGGCAAATTTGTCTTTGGCGAATCCCACGTACGTTTCCGGCTGTCCCATGAGTTTCGCGTCGAGGTAGAGGAGTATCTTTTTTAAATCGTATTGCGCGAGCGCGGTGCCTATGGCAGCGCCGGACGCTCCCATCACGAGTACCGGCTTCCCTTTCCAGGCATTGTCGCCATACGGGCGGCTGGTCCAATCGAGCATGTTTTTAAGGTATCCCGGGACCGAACGGTTGTATTCCGGCGTCGAGATAACGATGCCGTCTGCCGCACGAATCTTTTCTTTCAAATCTGCTACCACGTGCGGGAACTCCGCTTCCAGATCCTGGTTGTAGAGCGGGATGTCGGCATAGGCAATGATATCCATGCCGATGCCCGGGGGAAGTACGCTGCTCAATGCTTTTAAAAGTGCCGTATTGAACGAGCCTTTGCGAGCACTGCCTGAAATGCCGAGTAGTTTTTTCATAGAGAGAGGTTATGGATAGACGCGACCTCTTTGTCATAGCACGGCACGTTTTTGCTCTCTCCTGTGCATAACCTGCTACGCACTATTTCCTAAAACTCTTTTTCTTCGCCCGCGGCGAGGTCTCGATATTCAATGCCGGGAAGGTTTGGGGAAAACCAATGGCCGACGCTGCGCTGCACTTTCTCGGTATAGAGCGCGTCGTGAACAGGAAACACTATCTGCGGCTTCACCCTTTTCGCGTAATCAATGGCCTCGGAAAGCTTCATCCAGGGGCCGCCCGTGGGGAGCGCGAGCACGCGCACCGGCTTCTGCGGAATGTCGTGGAGCGCGTCCCCGGTGATAAATAGCTCCCCGCCGATGAGGAATCCCGTATTGCGGCAGGGCGGAGCCTCTCCGTAAATGATCGCGTGGTCGGTGCCGACGCTTTCTACCGATACCCCGCTCACCTCAAGCGTCTGCCCGGGCTCGATGGCCTCGTAGGCAAAACCGTCTGCGGTAAGTTTCTTCCCCACTCCTTCGTGCGTAATGATGCGCACTCCGGGATTCAACGCGACCAGCTGGCCCACGACCCTAGGGTCGTAGTGGTCCTGATGCTCGTGGGTAATGAAGATGGCGGATACCTTGGTCGCATCCGGCGCTGCGCTATAGCTCCCGGGGTCGACGACCATGTTCACGCCATTCAGGTGAACAAGCAGGCACGCGTGGCCGTATTTTTTGATGCGCATGCGTAAACGATATCACGCCCGCATGAAACGGGCGTGATATCGTCGAATCCCTTGCCGCGGTTACTTCGCGTGAGAATCTACGTAGCCTGAAATGGCGGAGTAGAAATCCGTGGGGCTCATGCCGGAAAGCAGCTGATTGCCCATAATGACCGACGGCGTGCCGTTTACCCCGAGCGAGGCGCCTTCTTGGCGGTCGCTAGCGATCGTGGCGTCGAGGGCGGCTTTATTCTTCGCGATATATGCCGCGACCTTATCCGTATCGATCGAGGGCACCTGCGCCTTCGTCATGGTAACGATGGACGGCTGGTCGCCGAATCCCTGATCCCCTTCCTGGTCCTGCGCGCCGAACATGGCAACGTACCATTCGTAGAAATGGTCCGGGTAGAGGGCCCATACCGCGCGGCCGAATTCGTCCGCCGCGATGGAGTCCTGGCCGAGGAATTCAAATCCTTTGAATACGATTTTGAGTTTGCCCGTCTGAACGTAATTTGAGTAAAGCTGCGGCGTGACCGACTCTTCGAATTGCTTGCAGAATGGACACTGGTAATCAAAGAAGAACGCTATCGTGACGGGCGCATTAGCGTCGCCGATGAACGGCTCGCCATCGAGCTTCACCTTGTCGATCGATGCCGATGCCGGCGCCGTGCCGGCGGTGCCCGTCGCCGGCGGGGTCGAGCCATGCCCGTATACGTACGCAAGCGCGAGAATGAGAGCGCCGATCACCACCGCAATGGGGGTCAAATAGCGCTCGACGAATGAAGGGTTGTTGTCCATATATGCCGTAATTACTAGTGGCTCTAGGATACCATACCGGGGTTTCGCAAAAGCCCCGCGGTTGGCGGGGCTTTCATGCTTACGATACGAAGGTGAGGGCTTTGCCGCCCTTGCCCGCGCGGCCGGTGCGGCCGATGCGGTGGACGTAGTCTTCGTAGGTGTTCGGCAGGTCGAAGTTAATCACGTGCGAGACGCCCGAAATGTCGAGCCCGCGCGCCGCGACGTCCGTCGCCACGAGCACCTGCACATGGTCTTTTTTAAACAGGTCGAGTGCTTTCAAGCGGCTCGAATGCGTTTTGTTGCCGTGGATGGCTTCCGCTTTCACCCCGCGGCGGCCGAGGTCTTTCGCGAGGCGCTCGACGCCGTGCTTGGTGCGGCCGAACACGAGGACTTTCGTCATGTCCGGGGTCTGGAGCAAGTTCACGAGCACTTCGAACTTCGATTCGCCGGGGCCGACGCGCACGACGTCTTGGTCGACGGTTTTAGCCGTTTCGCCGGTGCGCACCGATACTTGGGCCGGGTCGCGGAGGAATTCTCCGATCAAGCGCTCGATGTCGCGCGACATGGTCGCCGAGAAAAAGAGCGTGTGGCGCGGCGTCGGCATCTTCGCGAGGATGAAGCGCATGTCCGCGATGAATCCCATGTCGAGCATGCGGTCGGCTTCGTCGAGAACCACGGTGTCGAATTGCGAGAGGTCGAGCGCGCGGCGCTCCATGAGGTCTTTGAGGCGGCCCGGCGTGCCGATGACGAATGCCGGGTTGCGCCGCAGCTGCGCGATTTGCGGCATGATGCCCGCCCCGCCGACGCAGAGCGCAGCGTCCAAAGAAAGCGTCCGCGCGAATCCGCGGAATTCGTCCTTGATTTGCACGGCGAGTTCGCGCGTCGGCACCATGATGAGGACGCGCATGCCCGCATGCTGGAGCGTGCGCTCGATAAGCGGAATGAGGAACGCGCCGGTTTTCCCGGTGCCCGTATTCGCGAGGCCGACGATGTCGCGGCCTTCGAGCACGAGCGGAATCGCCTGATCCTGAATCGGCGTCGGCGTTTCGTACCCCTTATCCATGAGGTTGCGCTTGATGCGGTCGCTCATGGCGAAGTCCGCGAAGCGGTGTACGGGGACGAAGGCCGTGGTTTCGGTAACGGGTTCTGCTTTATGAATGAAACGGGAGGCGTCGATGCGCTCGCCCGGGTTCCCGCGGCTTCCGCCGCGGCTAAATCCCCCGCGGCCGCCGCGCGGCGCGCCTCCTCGATTGCCGCTCGGGCGGCCGCCGGCAAAGGACGGACGGCCAAATTGGGGGCGTCCGCCACGACGGCGTCCGCCCTGCTTGTGCGGGTTCATGGATGCGTAATCACTCGGTTCGCTGCCCTTCCAGGGCGTTCGATAATACGTTGACATTGAGTTGTTGTAAGTGGAGCGGGGTCCGTCAGCGGGCAGAGGGCTCCTGTTTTAAGCACAACGCGTCTTTGAGAGTTTTTCGTCCCGAATGGCTGAATGGGACGGTCTCGAGGATCTCTCAAGACGACAAAACTAGAGCCGAGTTGTTATCCCTAGGATAGCGTAGATAGCCGATTCTGTCAAACTGCCCAGCAGAGGCTTAGCTGCGCTTCATGCGGGTGCGGTCGTTTTCGGTGAGGCCCTGTTTCCGGAGGCGCACGCTCTTCGGCGTGATTTCGAGGTATTCGTCATCCGCCATAATTTCGAGTCCGCGTTCGATGGTGATTTCATACGCCGGGACAAGTTCGATGGATTCGTCCGTACCGCTCGAACGCACGTTCGACTGCGCTTTCGCTTTGGTCGGATTCACCACCATTTCTTCGCCCTTCGAGGTATTGCCCACCACCATGCCTTCGTACACTTCCGTCGCCGGCGTGATGTACAGAAGTCCGCGTTCCTGCATGGTCGCGAGCGAATAGCCAAGCGCTTTGCCCGTCGCCATGGAAATCATGGATCCCACCTGGCGCTTCTTGATTTCTCCGGCATAAGGAAGGAAGTCCACAAAGCGCGATGCGAGTATGCCCTCGCCGCGCGTGTCGATGATGAACTGGTTGCGATAGCCCAGCAGGCCGCGCGTCGGGCCCGTGAGGGTGAGCCGCACCTGGTTTCCGTGCTGCACCAAATTCTGGAGCTCAAATCCGCGCATTCCCAACTTCTCGATGACGACGCCCTGATATTCGGAAGGAATGTCGATGGTGGCTTCCTCAAACGGTTCGAGCGTTTCTCCCGATTCGTTTTTATGCAAAATGACTTGCGGCTGCGATACCTGGAGTTCGTATCCCTCGCGGCGCATGTTTTCAAGGAGCACGGCGATGTGGAGCTCGCCGCGGCCCGATACCTTGAAGTTGTCTGCGGAAATAAAGTCGACGCGGAGCCCGACGTTTATTTCCAATTCTTTTTCGAGCCGCTCGCGGATCTGGCGGCTCGTCACGAATTTGCCCTCGCGGCCGGCAAACGGCGAATTGTTCACGAGGAAGGTGAGGCTGATGGTCGGTTCGTCGACGGCGATGGCCGGGAGCGGCGCGGCCTGCTCGTCGCTCGTAATCGTTTCTCCGATGTAAATATCCGGAAGCCCCGCGATAAGCACGATGTCGCCCGCGGATGCGGAATCGGCCTCCACGCGCTCGAGCCCCGTAAAGGTAAAGAGTTTCGTGACTTTCCCCGAACGCGTCGCGCCGTCCGGCTTTTTTACGAACACCTGCTGCCCCACGCTCACCGTGCCCTTATACATGCGGCAAATGGCGAGGCGCCCCATGAAATTGTCGTAGCCCAAATTGAATGGCTGCGCCATGAGCGCTTCCGCGGCGTCGCTTTCTTTATTTGCGGCCGGTACGTGCTCCAAAATGGTGTCGAGGAGCGGAGCGAGGTTTACCCGGGGATCGTCCGCTTTCTTCATCGCGACGCCTTCGCGGCCGATGGCATACACGACGGGGAAATTGCTCTGTTCGTCGGACGCGCCGAGCTCGAGGAACAGTTCGAGCACGTCTTCTTCGCATTTGTCGGGGTTGGCGGCCGGCTTGTCTATTTTATTGATGACGACGATGGGCTTCAGACCGAGCTCCAAAGACTTTTTAAGCACAAAGCGCGTTTGCGGCATGGGGCCCTCGGCCGCATCCACAATGAGGAGCACGCAATCGATGGAGCGCAAAACGCGCTCCACTTCCGAACCGAAGTCCGCATGGCCCGGCGTGTCCACGATGTTGATTTTGGTTCCTTTGTATTCGATGGCGGCATTTTTGGAGTAAATGGTGATGCCGCGTTCCTGTTCGATTTTGTTCGAGTCCATGGATACGCCCGCTTGCGCCGCGCCGGTTTCGGCGAGGATTTTGTCGGTCAAGGTGGTCTTGCCGTGGTC
>CAYYYQ010000043.1:0-7984 GCA_964475915.1 uncultured Candidatus Saccharibacteria bacterium | reverse complement strand
TAGAGCGGGACATAGAGCGGCGCCGAATAATAGTAAAACTGGAGGAAATAATACGAAAACAATACCGAGCGCTGGTCCTGGCTTCGAAAGACTTCGACTAAGGTCGCGCGCGTGCGCACCGTGCGGACCATCTGGCCTTCTGCGGGAGGATAGAGAAGCAAGACGGCCATAAAGGGAATCAAAGACGCCGCTGCGGCAAGGAATACGCGCGGATAGTCGTTTCCAGAATCGAGAAGGTAGCCCGTGATAAGCGGCGCTATGACGAGCATGACGTTGCCGGCCGAAAGAAACGCCGTGCGGATACGGCCGGTGCCGCCCTCTTCGCGTACCGTCGCTTCGAGAAGCAGGTCGAGGCCGTAGGAAATAAGGGGCGGCACCGCGCACGAAAGCGCCAACAGGAGCACGGCAAACACGGGAATGGGGCCAATCGCAAGGCCCGTCAGGGCGAGCGCTTCGAGCATGGCGAATCGAACGGCCGCTTTGCGCGCCCCGATGCGCTCGATGATCCGGGGCATGAGGGGGAAAAGCGCGATGGTCGCGAGCGCGCCCGCGGCAACCACGAGCCCCGTGCCCTCGGCCGGCATGAAGGTCGCGAGGTAGGTCGTGATGATATAGACGATCAAATAGAAATGCGCCGCGCCGAAAAAGTTCGCAACGGCGAGCGTGATTCGTGGATGCGTCATAGTGAAATTGTATCAAACAACCGCCGCCCGGGTGGGCGGCGTGATTGTTTCAGAACGCGGAAGCAGATTTAGACCCCGATAAGTACTGGGATCACCATCGGCGCTTTGTTGGTGCGCGTAAAGAGGAATCCGGCGAGGGTGTCGGACAGCGTGTTCTTCACGTAGTCGAGGTCTATGGGATTCATGCCTTGCGTCGTGTCTTCTACCGTTTTCTTGATGAGAAGCCGCGCCTGGTTCAGCATGTCCTGGCTTTCGCGCAGATAGACGAATCCGCGGGAAATGATGTCCGGCGATTTGCGGAGCTTGCCCGTTTTCAAGTTCACGGTCGCAATCACGACGAACATGCCGTCTTTCGCGAGCATCTGGCGGTCGCGAATCACCACTTCCTGCATGTCCCCAATCGAGAACCCGTCCACGATAAGCGGCGCGGCCGGAACTTTCTCTTTGTGGACGTCGAGCCGTTCGCCGTCCACGATGTCTATCACCATGCCGTTGTCGGCGATGACGACGCTTTCTTTCGGCCGGCCCGCTTGTTCCACCGCGCGCGCGTGGGAAGCGGTCATCGAATAGTAGCCGTAGGCCGGCATGAAGAATTTGGCGTTCACTTTCTGATTGATCCATACCAATTCCGCGGAGCGCGCGTGGCCGCCCGAGTGCACGTCCGACGAACGGTAGTGGAGCAGGTTGACGCCGTTGCGCAGCAGGTTGTCTTTCAGTTTCTGCACCGAAAGCTCGTTGCCCGGAATCACCGACGAGGACAGCACCACGGTGTCGCGGTCGGTGAACGTGATGCTTTTGTGCTGCTTCGTCGCGATGCGCATGAGCGCGGCGAATTCTTCACCCTGCGCGCCCGTCGCGAGAATCACCACTTTGTCCGGGGGATAATCGCCGATTTCCTGCGCGCTAATGAGCGTGCCTTTGTCGAGCTTCAACAGGTCGATTTTCTGCGCGATTTCGAGGTTGGTTTTAATCGAGCGGCCTTCCATCACGATTTTCTTTCCGTATTTTTCCGCGATGCGGATAATGTTCACCATGCGGTCGAATTGCGACGCAAAGGTGCCGATGATGAGGCGGCCCTTCACCGTCTTGATGATTTCTTCCAGGGTGTCGCGCACTTTCTGTTCCGGCACGGAATAGCCGTCGATTTCCGCGCTCGTCGAGTCGGCGATGAAGAGCAGGTTGTTCTGGCTGCCGAGCGCCGACCACTTCTTTTCTTCTTCGGGGACGGGGACGTTGTCGATGTGTTCGACTTTCAAGTCGCCCGTCACGATGACGTTGCCGTACGGCGTTTCAACCGAAATGCCCATGGAGTCCGGAATCGAGTGCGTCACGGGGAAAAAGCGGACGCGCGTCGACCCGATCGTGTGGGTCGAGCCCGGCTCTACCACGACCAGATTCGGTTTCGGCATGTCCGGATATTCTTCTTGGCGCTTTTGGATCATCACCGCAGACAAGTTCTGCGTGTAGATGGGCGGATTCCCGAATCGGGTCATGAGGAAGGGGATGCCGCCGATGTGGTCCAGGTGGCCGTGCGTCACGAACACCGCGCGGACGCGGTCCTGGTTCACTTCAAGGTATTTCGTGTTCGGGAGCACGTAGTCGACGCCCGGGGAGGCGTCTTCGGACGTAAACTGGAATCCCACGTCGAACACGAAAATGTCTCCGTTGGTTTCGACGGTGAACATATTGCGCCCCACTTCTTCAACGCCGCCCAACGGGACGACGCGGACGACGTTAGGCGGAGGCGCGGGCGGGAGGTAATCCGCGCCGCGCTTCGGGGCGCCCTGGTTTCCCCCGGGGCCGGGGCGGCGAAGCATGCGGCGAATATCGCGGGATGCTCCGCCCGGGCGGCGTCCGCGCCCGCCGCGCTCGCGGCGCCCGCCGCGAAACGCGGGGCGGCCGCCTTGCGGACGGGGTGCGGGGTGCGGGGTGTGCGGGCGGTTACCGCTTCCTGAGTGAGGCGCCGGAGCCGGCGCTGGTGCTGCTGACATAAGTGACGTAATGAATGACTAGATAATAAGTAACGCACAGGGTGCAGGAGGGGATTCGGAGAATCCTCTCGCTACATGCTATGAATTACGCGCAAAGACGGGCCATACGCGCTCCGTTGCAAGGTACCACTTCGCGATGCTCGCAAACCGGTCCGCCGGCGACGCTATCTGCGGGAGTTCGACGCCTTGCAGCCCCTTCGGCACGGCGTAGAGGAAGTCCGGGGCGTGCGTGAATGCCGCCGGGTAATCTGCCGCGACCAGTTGATTCACTTCGCCGAGGTCGCGGGTGACGGCGTCGGGGTCGCTTTCCGTCCGCGCTTTTTCAAGGAGTGCGTCCACGGATTTGTTGGAGTAGAGCGCGATATTGAGTCCCGGATCCTGGCGCTCGGCAGAATCCCAGAACGCGTATAAATCGCGGTCCTGGCCGATGACCATGCCGAAAAGCAGCGCTCCATACTGCCGCGGACGGATGACGTTTTGGGTAAGGTCGCCCGGTTCGTACAATTCTATCGAGGTCGGAACCCCGAGTTCCGCCCAGTCGCTTTGAATGCTGGTTGCGACCGCTTTGAGTTCCGGCACGTTCGACGTTTTGAGCGTTACCGAGAGCGTCTCCGATCCTTTTTTCCAGGTACGCGCGGCGGCGTCGTACGACCACCCGGCATCGGTGAGCGTTTTGGCGGCGTCGGCAATGCGCGTGTCTTCCGGGGGAAGCGGCACTTGCTCCACGCCGCTTCCTTGCGGCACGGGGCCCATGAGCGGCGTCGCGTATCCTCCGAGCACTTTGTTCACGATCGTGTCGCGGTCGATGGCGAGCGAAAGCGCTTTGCGCACTTCTTTGTGCGCGAACAGGGGTTCCTGGGTTGCGTTAAAGAAGACGCCGAAGACGCGCGAATACGGGGCTTGGAGCGCTCCCGGCGCCGGTATGCCGTACGCGCTCGTAATCGAGCCGTCTTTCAGCGCCGCCGCGACGTCGGTGCTTTCCGAATAAAAGAGAAAGCGAATGCCGTCGAGATAGGGGCGGCCCAAAGCATAGAGCCGGTTTGCCGTGAGGTCGTACTCTTTAATGATGCCGCTCGCGTCGTGCGTGACTCCGGATACGGTAAACGGCCCGGCGCCCACGGGGTTGGTGTTCAGGGTCGAGAACGGGAAGTCCTCGTCCGTGATGCTGCGCCACAGGTGTCTCGGCAAAATACCGTGCGTCGTGTTTTCAAGGAACGGTGCGTACGGCTTTGCGAGCGTAAATACGACGGTGTTTGGCGCCGCAGCGCGCGCGGCGACCCCGCTCCAGTTCGCGTATTCCGTTGATTTAAGCGCAGGGTCTTCCGCTTTTTGAACCGTGTATACGACGTCGTCCGCGGTGACGGCGGTGCCGTCGGAAAACTTCGCGTCGGGCCGGAGCGTAAAGGTGTACGTCTTGCCGTCGTCCGACACGGTATAGCTTTCCGCAAGCACCGGCACCAAGTTGCCCGCGCCGTCTTCGCCCATGAGGCCCGCATAGGTAAGCGCCGTAAGGTCGCGGTCGGAGTCCGAAAGCGCGAGCAAAGGGTTCACGAACCGCGGGCTCCCGACGACCCCTTCCCGGAGCGTGCCGCCGTAGGCGGGCTCAGTTACGAGGAAGCGGCCCTCGAGCGCGTAAGCGCCCACCATGAGCGCAATGCAGCACGCCGCTCCAAGCACGCGCGCGATACATCGATCGCCCGGCGAGAGCGTGAGAAGGTACGCATGAAGCGCGGCAAACGGCCGGCCGACGATAGAAATAATGCGGGTGATGGTACGCGGCATGAATGCGGCGCGCCGGACACCCGGCGTGCCAGGGTTAGATGAAGAATTCGGCGACTGCCGTCGCTACGAACAGCACCGCGACAACGATGGTCGCGCCAAAGAGAAACTTTTCAGCCCCTCGGCGTTTGTAAAACGTCGAAGCGAAGTTGTCGCCTCCGAAGGCTCCTCCCAAGCTGGCTCCGCGCTGCTGGAGCACGATGCCGATGATGAGGAGAAGGGAGAGCGCGATTCCGGTGTAGGGCAATGCTGCCGTAAATGCCTCCATCTGTGAGAGCTACCTTAGCATACGAGCCGGGGTGCGGCAAGCGGGACCGACTTGCATAGAGGTGGGGATTTCTCTATATTTGGGGCATCTGGTGCGAGTTTAATCAGTAATTTCATAGCGATATGGCAAAGACGCTTTCAGTGAAGCCGCTTTCCGACCGCGTGGTCGTAAAGCCGTTCGAAAAGGGCGAGCAGAAACTTGCTTCGGGCATCATCATCCCCGACACCGCGAACAGGGAAAAGCCGGCGCAAGGGGAAGTCGTTGCCGTGGGGCCGGGCAAATTCGAAGACGGGAACGTCATCCCCATGTCGGTCAAGGTGGGCGACACGGTGCTTTTCAGCAAATACGGATACGACGAAGTAAAAGTGGGCGGCGAAGAATACTACATCTTGTCCGAGTCCTCCATTCTCGCGGTCATCAAATAATCGTCTTCATCATTATTCATTTTTCAATCTTCCATTCCTTATGGCAAAACAAATTCTCTTCGGTGAAGACGCCCGCAAGGCAATTCACGCGGGTCTTCAAAAGGCCGCAAAAGCGGTGAAGGTAACGCTCGGCCCCCGAGGCCGCAACGTGGTCATCGACCGCAGCTACGGCGGCCCGCGCATCACGAACGACGGCGTTTCCATCGCAATGGAAATCAGCCTCAAAGACATGTTCGAAAACATGGGCGCGGAAATCGTGAAAGAAGTCGCGAATAAAACGAACGACGGCGCGGGCGACGGCACCACCTCGACGGTGGTACTGCTTGAAGCGATGATCGACGAGGGGCTCGGCGCCATCGTTAAAGGCGCCAACGCGATGGCCATCCGCTCGGGCATGGAGGCGGCAAAAAATGCCGTCGTCGCGGAGCTGAAGAAAATGGCCAAGCCCGTCTCCGGGAAAGCCGAAGTGAAGCAGGTCGCAAGCATATCCGCCGAATCGGATGAATTGGGCCGCATCATCGCCGAAACGGTGGAGAAGGTGGGCAAGAACGGCGTCGTCACCGTCGAAGAATCCCAGGGCACCGAGCTTTCAAGCGAAGTGGTCGAGGGCCTCCAAATCGACAAGGGATACGCGTCCGCCTATTTCGTCACGAACGCGGAGCGCATGGAAGCGGAAATGAAAGATGCGAGCATCCTTATTACGGACAAGAAAATCAGCAACGTGCAGGAAGTCCTGCCGCTCCTAGAAAAAGTGGCGCAGTCGGGGAAGCGCGAGCTCGTCATCGTCGCCGACGACATCGAGGGCGACGCGCTTGCGACCTTTATCGTAAACCGCCTGAAAGGCACCTTTACCGTTATCGCCGTGAAGGCGCCGGGATACGGCGACCGCAAGAAAGAACTGCTTTCGGATATCGCGGCGGTCGTGGGCGGACAGGTGATTTCAAGCGATGTCGGGCTTACGTTTGAAAGCGCGACCTTGGCCATGCTCGGCCGGGCGGCGCGCGTGGTCGCCGGGAAAGACACCACCGTCTTTGTGGGAGGCAAGGGCAAAAAAGCCGATATCGAGGCGCGGGTCAGGAGCCTCCAGGCCCAGGCCGAAACCACCTCGTCAAAATTCGACAAGGAGAAAATCGAAGAACGCATCGCCAAGCTTTCGGGCGGCGTGGCCGTCATTCGCGTCGGCGCGGCGACCGAAACCGAAATGAAATACTTGAAAGACAAAATCGATGACGCCGTGAAAGCGACGAAGGCCTCTATCGAAGAAGGCATCGTCCCGGGCGGCGGCACGGCGCTTGCGAAAGTCGCGAAAAAGCTCGGCAACGCAGCGCAAAAGGATTTGGGCGAAGACGAGCAGACGGGGTTCGACATTGTCGTCCGCGCGCTTGAAGTGCCGCTCCGCCAAATCGCCCTGAACGCGGGCAAAGACAATGCGGGAAGCATCGTGGAAAAAGTGCAGGCCGGAAAAGCGATGGCCGGATACGATGCGATGCAGGACGAAATGGTGGACGACATGACGGAAGCCGGCATCATCGACCCGGTAAAGGTAACGCGGAGCGCCGTCGAGAACGCCGTGTCCGCAGCCGCCATCCTCCTTACCACCGAGGCAGCGGTGGCCGATATCCCGGAGCCGAAGGCGCCGAGCGCCGGCGGCGGGGACGGCATGGGCGGAATGGATTTCTAGCAATCTCCCATGCGAATGCAAAAGCCGCGCGAAAGCGCGGCTTTTGCATTTACGCGATCTCGGTGTATGAATGGATGTGTGCAAGGGCAATAAAAGGGATGTGCTATGGACAAAAAAGCAGAGGAAATTCTCGAGTACGACGTTCTTTCCGTCATCAAAGACCACGAAGGAAGCACGCTCACCATGAAGAAGCTTGTCGGCAGCGTACGCGCGCGCCGGACGCCGAGGGCGTGGAAATGCAGCATCGGCAGCTGCTACCTCCATTACCGCCCGAGCGTGAGGGACGTTGCCTGTTGCATCGAGCGGCTCATCGAACGCAAGCGCATTGTCAGTTCGAAGCGCAGCTTCCCGCGCGGTCGGGGCCATTGGATGCTCAGTCCGACCTATGCGTTGTTTTTGACCACTGACGGCGCGTTTCGCCTCCAGGAATTGGCGGACCAGCATTTTCCCGCCAAGGAAGCCGCGTGACGGGGTGAAGCATATGATTGGGCGCGAGGCTGTACGAAGGTACAGCCTCTTGCTTTTTCATACGGACGTCCTACAATTAATTTCATGACTACTCTCTATATCATCCTCGGCATTCTCGTGCTCGTCGTGCTCTGGCTTATCGCGAGCTATAACGGCTTTGTAACGAAGCGCAATCGCGCGAAAGAAGCGCTTTCCGATATCGACGTCCAGACGAAGCGCCGGTACGACCTCATTCCGAACCTCGTGACTACCGTGAAGGGCTACGCGGCGCACGAATCAGCGGCGTTTGAAAACGTCACCAAGGCGCGCGCGGCCGCGATGGGCGCCACCGCCCCGGCCGATAAAGCCGCTGCGGAGAATCAGCTCACGGGCGCGCTCAAGTCGCTGTTTGCCGTTTCTGAAGCGTATCCGGATTTGAAGGCGAATCAGAACTTTCTCGAGCTCCAGCGCGAGCTTTCCGATACCGAGGACAAAATCCAGGCGTCGCGCCGCTTCTATAACGGCACGGTGCGCGACCTTAACACCGCGCTCCAGTCATTCCCGGGCAACGTGATCGCCGGCGCGTTCCACTTTGCGCCGATGGAGCTGCTTTCATTCCCCGGAGCGGACACCACGGCGAACGGGCCGGTGAGCGTGCAATTTTAATGTCTCCCTCTCTCTACGCCGAACGAGCAAGCAACGTACGCCGC
>CAYYYQ010000042.1:0-3012 GCA_964475915.1 uncultured Candidatus Saccharibacteria bacterium | reverse complement strand
CGCATTGTCGCCTGCCTGGCCTTCCGAGAGCTGCTTGTTGAACATTTCGATGCCGGTGATGGTCGTCTTCGTCGTCGGCTGGAGGCCCACGATTTCAACTTCTTCGCCAACCTTGACGACACCGCGCTCGATGCGGCCCGTAACCACCGTTCCGCGTCCTTCAATGGAGAAGATGTCTTCGATCGGCATCAGGAACGGCTTGTCCGTATCGCGAACCGGCGTCGGGAAGTACGTGTCCATGGTGTCCACGAGCTCCTTTACCTTGAGCGCCCACTCGTCGTTCGCGTCCTTCGCTTCGAGGGCTTTGAGGCCCGAACCGCGGATCATCGGCGTATCCTTGAAGCCCTGCTTTTCGAGAAGGTCCTTGATTTCCTCTTCCACGAGGTCAACCATGTCCTTGTCGTCCACCATGTCTACCTTGTTGAGGAAGACGATGAGTTTCGGCACGCCCACCTGCTTGGCAAGGAGGATGTGCTCGCGCGTCTGCGGCATGGCGCCGTCCGTCGCGGCGACCACGAGAATAGCGCCGTCCATCTGGGCGGCTCCC
This sequence comes from uncultured Candidatus Saccharibacteria bacterium, assembly GCA_964475915.1. Taxonomy (GTDB): domain Bacteria; phylum Patescibacteriota; class Minisyncoccia; order Phycocordibacterales; family Phycocordibacteraceae; genus C7867-001. The sequence goes on along the minus strand of CAYYYQ010000042.1, from coordinate 2,465 downwards.
GTGATCATGTTCTTGATGTAGTCGGCGTGGCCCGGGGCGTCGATGTGCGCGTAGTGGCGGTTCGGCGTCTCGTACTCCGAGTGGTGGAGGGCGATCGTAATGCCGCGCGCCTTTTCTTCCGGAGCGTTGTCGATGTTATCGACGTTTTCCACGCGGGCTTTGTAGCCCTTGTCGGAATTGAGGTTCAAAACATTGAGAATACCCGCCGTGAGGGTCGTCTTGCCGTGGTCAACGTGGCCGATGGTTCCCACGTTCATGTGCGGCTTGCTGCGATCGAAATCTGCCATAGTAAATTTATTCTAATCCGGCTTACGCCAGTGTTTTTAGTAATTACTGCCCCCCGAAGGGGCCCCGTTGGGGCGCAACCGCAGCGACGACAAAGAACACGCGCGGTGGTGCGTTATAGGTAAAGGTACTAGGGGTGCGCCAAAAACGCAAGGGATTGTGGGGCAAAAGGATGCCCCCGCCGAAGCGGAGGCTAAAAGGTCGTAGCGGGCTTAGCGGGCGCGCTCCTGGTAAATCTTCCAGACGCCTTCCATTTCTGCCCTCCAGGCGTCGGTGACGGGATACTTGTCCATCTTTATCCCCCCGTTGGTTCGAGGAAGGTTTTTGAGCCGTTCATCGACTTTCAGTTCTTCCCTGATGCGCGCAATGATGGGGAATTCTTCCGATGAAATGGGGTGATTCCCGCATCCGTACGCCATGGTTGCATTACTTCTTGTTTTCAATTGCATGAACCGTCCCTCGTGCTTTCCCCCGCATCATACAAAGCCTCGCTATTCGACACAAGAATAATGCCGCGTGCTCGTGCGCTCATGAGAAAAGCCGATAGACGGGGCGTCTCCCCACCCCGTGCCGCCGCTGGTCCACCCCGACGTCCCGGACACGAGCGCCGGCGGCTCGCTCACCCTGCCCCACCCCGCTTCCGCGGACGTCCACGCCGTCGTTTCGGCGTGGGCCGCATACGGCATGCCGGCGCTCATCCCGAGCACCAGCGCGCAGCACCAGAGAGCTGTTTTCTTTGAAATCATCCCGCCACCCTACCCTCGCCCCCATGAGGCACGAATGAAATCCTACTTCGGATCTATGTCGACTGGCTTTTGCGTAAGGTCTATATCAACAGGTTTTTCGTTCGACGGGGGCATAACAACGGTCGCCGTACCGGCTTCGTGGTCAATGTGTACCACCGCGCCATCTGGGCCTTGCTTTTGCATGGCCTGCTGTTGCTCGGGAGTTACAAAGTGAGGCAGAGGTGCCTTTTCAGGTTCGGCACCGTGCGGCATGGGCGGTAACGCTTCGTGGGCTGCGATGGCAGCAGCACCGCTCAATGCCGCCGCTCCGAAAATGCCAGCGGCCGTGCGGTTTTCTTGCTGGTTTTTCCTATCGATAGGGCCGTCTCCGGGCCGGGTTATAAAACGCTTCTTGAATCCTTCAAACATGGTGGGCTATTAGGGGTATATCTTAAGTAAAGCACACCGGCCGCCCGTAAAGGCGGCCGGTGTGGATTGTGCTGTTGCTGAAAATTATTTGCGAGAAGCGATGATGTCCTGCGCGACGTTCTGCGGGACGACTTCGTAGCGGTCGAATTCCATGGTCATGCTGCCGCGGCCTTCCGTCATAGAGCGGAGGTTCGTGGTGTAGCCGAACATTTCGGAAAGCGGGACCTTGGCGTTGATTGCCTTGTTCTGTCCGCGGTCTTCCATGCCTTCGATGGCGCCGCGTTTCCCCGAAAGGCTGCCCGTGATGTCGCCCATGAATTGCTCCGGCACGACCACCTCTACTTTCATGATCGGTTCGAGGATGACCGGCTTTGCTTTCTGGGCCGCTTCCTGGAACGCCATGGATGCGGCGATTTTGAAGGCGATTTCAGACGAGTCCACGTCGTGGTACGAACCGTCATACAGCTCTACGGAAATGTCCACCATCGGGAACCCGGCCAAAAAGCCGCGGGCCATCGCTTCGCGCACGCCTTTTTCCACCGGGGCGATGAATTCCGCCGGGACCACGCCTCCTTTGATGTTGTTCACGAATTCGAAATGGTCTTCCCGCGTGACGTTCTTCGGCACTTTCGCTTCCGGATCGATAGGCTCGAGGTGCTTCATCTTAATCTTCACGTGGCCGTACTGGCCTTTGCCGCCCGTCTGCTTGATGTATTTGCCTTCGGCGTCGGAGCTTCCGAGGATGGTTTCGCGATACGCCACCTGCGGCTTGCCGACGTTCGCGCCGACGTTGAATTCGCGCTGCATGCGGTCCACGAGGATTTCAAGGTGCAGCTCGCCCATGCCGCTGATGATAGTTTCATTCGTTTCTTCGTCGGAAGTCACGCGGAAGGTCGGGTCTTCGTCAGAAAGCTTCTTGAGCGCCATGCCCATCTTTTCCTGGTCGGCCTTGGTTTTGGGTTCGATGCGGAGCGACACCACCGGTTCCGGGAATTTGATGGTTTCGAGGATGATCGGGTTGTTCTC
>CAYYYQ010000041.1:0-3612 GCA_964475915.1 uncultured Candidatus Saccharibacteria bacterium | reverse complement strand
CGGCGCGATCACGGGAACCGACTGCATAACTGGCACGCCTCTCACCGACGCCGAAATATCCGCATTCCGGGAACTCATGGAGGAGCATCAGGCGAAGTCCCGCACGGCGGCCGAAGGCCGCTTCAAAGGCGGGCTCGCCGACCATTCTGAGGTGACGGTGCGGTACCACACCTCGCACCACCTTTTGCTCGCGGCGCTCCGCCGCATCCTCGGCCCCGAGGTTCACCAGCGGGGAAGCAACATTACCCAGGAGCGCGTACGCCTCGACTTTTCATTCGACCGGAAGCTCACGCCCGAGGAGCTGCAGCAGGCGGAAGACATGGTGAACGAGAAAATCAGGGAGGCGCTCCCCGTGTGGGTGACGAGCATGCCGAAGGCCGACGCCGAGAACATCGGTGCGGAGCACGAATTCGGCGTGAAATACGGCGACACCGTGACGGTGTATTCGATGGGGCCGAAAGAAGCGACCCAGGAAGACCCGAAGTTTCCAGAATCGTTCTCGCTCGAGTTTTGCGGCGGCCCGCACGTAAAAAACACGAGCGAACTCGGCGTTGAAGGAAAGAAATTCAAAATAATCAAAGAAGAGTCGGTCGCCGCCGGCGTCCGCCGCATCAAAGCGGTATTGGAATAGCGTATACTTTAGGAATGGCTCTTTGGGGGAATTTTTTTCAAAAGAACGGAACGTCGGTCGCGCTCATTGACATCGGATCCGGATCCGTCGGCGGCGGCTATGCGCATGAAAAGCAGGGGCAGCTTCCCACCATCGAATACGCGCACCGCATCCCGCTCGAGCGCCGCGGGGAAGAATCCGTGACCGACGCGATGCTCCGCGCGCTCGCGGCCCTCGAAGAAAGACTGATCGCGGAAGGCATTCCCGCCCTCGCCCGGGCCACGGGGTCGGGCGGGGTGCACGAAGCATTCGTTTCCCTTGCTTCCCCCTGGCAGGACACCCTGGTGCGCATCGAGCGGGTGGAAGAAGCGCACCCTTTTACCTTCACCCACGCGCTCGTGAGGGACATCGTCGGGAAAACGACGGAACTAAAGAATGACCGCGTAGAATCGGGCGAGTCGGTTATCGCCACCATTTTGAACGGCTACGAAACCTCGAAGCCCTTCGGAAAAAAGGTAAAGCGCGCGGACATCGTCGTGCTTTCTTCGAGCATCGAGCGCACCGCCGTTGAAAAAGTCGAGGCGTCGCTCCGCGCCACCTACCACCTGCGGCACCCTTCCATTACCGCGTTTGCGCCCCTTGCCTACGGCGTCTTCCGCGACATTTATCCCCACGAAAAGAACTTCATCGTGCTCGACGTTTCGGGGGAAGCGACCGACATTGCGCTCGTGAAAAACGGGCTCTTGGCGTCGGTAATTTCAACGCCGAACGGGGTCAACCATTTGATACGAGCGTCCGGAACGCTCGCGATACCCTCGCGCGGAACCGTGGCCGACAACCCCGCGTTCATTACCGCCCGTACGCTCTGGTATCAAGGCCTTACCGAAGCGCTGCGCGCCTTTGCTCAAGACCGCGCGCTCCCGCGGACGCTGTTTTTGCTCTCCGACGAACCCTACCGCGAATACCTGCGCGCCGCGCTCGACGACCCCTCGCTCCGCTCGCTTTGGCTTTCCGACGAACCTTTGTCCATCATCCCCGTGACGCCGCTCCAGTTTGCGCCATTCGTTGCGAGCGGGCCCGCGACCGAGGGCGACGTCTTTCTCATGATGCTCGCGCTTTTCCACGGCAAACATATTGACCGATTGGGCGCGTGATACACTAATCTCATCAAGTCGTAATCTCGAACCATGCCCCGAACCATTACCGACATCATCCCCCCGTCCCGCCGCCGCACCATGGGCGACGTAGAGCCCATGAGCGACATGCCGCCCGAGCCGCCGCGCCCCGCGCTTCGCCCCATGCCGCGCCGCCGCTTCCCCTGGGGCACGGCTTTCATCGCCCTTATCGTCGTCGCGCTCTGCGTGGGCGCGCTTATCGCCTTCTCCGGCGCAAAAGTAGAAGTCGTGCCGAATGAAAGCACGGGATCAGTGTCGGGAAGCTTTACCGCGATGCCGAATTCGGGCAACCTGCCGTTTGCTTTGGTGAACGTTCAAAAAACGGCGACGGAGAGCGTTCCGGCAGAGAGCACCGTAACGGCGAACGACACCGCCCAAGGAACCATCACCATTTACAACACCCAGTCAAAGCCGCAGCAGCTCATCAACAACACCCGCTTTGAGACGTCGGCTGGCCTCATCTTTAAAATTCACCAATCGGTTACCATTCCGGCCGGAAGCACGGCTGCGCCCGGCACGCTCACTGCCACCGTGTACGCCGATTCGCCGGGAGACACGTATAACGTAGGCCCCTCGTCCTTTACCGTCCCCGGCCTTTCCGGCACGCCGCAATTCAGCGAGGTCTACGCGAAATCGACTTCCGCAATGACGGGCGGATTTTCGGGAACGCGCCCCGCCGTAAGCCAGTCGACCGACGATTCCGAGCACGCAAAGCTGCAATCCGCGCTTGCGTCTCAAATGAGCGCGGAAATCGCGCCGAAGGTGCCGCAAGGCTACGTGCTTATCCCGGGAGGCGTCTTTACGACCTACACCACGCTCCCCGATGCTGCTGACAGCCAGGGCGGCGTTGCCGTGAAAGAGCAGGCGACTGCCGTCGCGGTCGTGTTCCCGGGCGACGCGCTCGCAAAAGCCTTGGCGAGCCAGGTCATAGGAGCGTCATACGGGGGAGAACCCGTCACGGTGAAGAACGTACAGTCGCTCGCGCTCACGGCAGCCAGCTCGACCACCCCCACCGGAAACCAGCCCTTCACCTTCACCCTCTCGGGGAATGCGACCCTGGTGTGGTCGGTAGATGCCTCGAAAGTCGCTGGAGCGGTAGCGGGGAAGAGCCGGGCGTCGGCGCAGTCCGTGCTCACCGGATTCCCCGAAGTGGGCCGGGCCATCCTCACGCTCCGCCCCTTCTGGACCAGCACCTTCCCCTCGGATCCGGCCGATATCAAAGTTACGGTAGACGCTCCTTAGGGCGCGGTTTGACGAGTATTTGAGTTCCTGCTAAGATGAACAACGCTTCACATGGAAGATAGCGAGTCGAAAGCAGGGACGACGGGAGTCGTCGAAGAAGTGCTTCCTAACTCGCTCTTCCGAGTACGCCTGCCTGCGAAGGATGGTGAAGAAGAAGGCGAGCTGGTGCTCGCATATCTTGCGGGGAAAATGCGCCTTCACCGGATTCGCGTCCTTGTCGGGGATTCGGTGGAACTCGTGCTCGACCCCTACGGGGGCCGGGCCCGCATTGTGAGGCGGTTGAGCTAGGTTCCGGGCGCTTATTAGAAAACAACGATTGCGTTACGATGAAAGTCCGTGCCTCTATCAAAGTCCAGCAACCGGGAGATCTGATCGTCCGCCGCGGGGGGCGCCTTTACCGCATCAATAAGCGCAATCCCCGCCGCAAGGCCCGGCAGGGTTAATTTTTTTCGTACTACCATGCGTATTTCCGGCGTTACCATCCCCGACGACAAACAACTCGCTTTTGCCTTGCCGCAGATTTACGGCATCGGGCCGACGCGCGCCAAAGAAATCCTCGCGAAGGCGGGCGTCGCGCTTTCTAAA
>CAYYYQ010000040.1:0-3822 GCA_964475915.1 uncultured Candidatus Saccharibacteria bacterium | reverse complement strand
CGTACTTTGCCCCTACGGATCCGACGGTGCTCTTCCAGGTAGGTCTCCTGCGGCTTGGCACCGGCGACACCGCGGGCGCCATTACCGCGCTCCAGGCGGCGGCCAAAGTGAACCCGCAGTATGCAAACGCGCACTTCTTCCTCGCCGTCGCCTACGCGACAAACAAAGATTTCGCGGACGCCATTACCGAACTCGAAACGGTAAGCAGCCTCTCGGCCGACAACGCCGCGGCGGTGCTCCCGGACATTACGGCGCTTAAGGCAGGCAAAAATCCTTTCCCGGCGACCAAGCTCGCGGAAACGCCGGTCACGGAACCTGCGACGAGCGGCGCAGCGCCCGCGGCTGCTCCCGCAACGCCATAAGCGCATGGTCGGGCGGCTTATCCGGACCATTACCGCTCCCGTACGCGGCCTCCACGAGGCCGCGTACGTGCTCGCCGCGTTCGCCCTTTTGTCCCAGCTGCTCGCGCTTGTCCGCGACCGGCTGTTGGCCGGCAGCTTCGGCGCCCACGAAACGCTCGACCTCTATTACGCGGCGTTTCGGATTCCGGACTTTCTCTTTGCGACGGTCGCGTCGCTTCTGTCGCTCTATGCGCTCATGCCCGTCTTGTCGCGGCTCGAAGAGGAACATCCGGGGCGGATGATTTCGTTTCTCCGGCAGACGCTCCTTTGGTTTTTCATCGGCATGGCCGCCGTCGCGCTGCTTTGCTTCGCGTGCGCCCCCGCGTTCGTCCGCGTCATCGTCCCCGGATTTGCCGGAGACCCCGCGGCCGAAGCAAACCTCATCATGCTGACGCGCATACTGCTTCTCCAGCCCATATTTCTCGGCGCGTCGAACATCCTCGCCAATCTGACCCAAATGAGGCACCGCTTCGTGCTCTACTCGATTTCCCCCCTTCTCTATAACCTCGGCATCATCGCGGGCATCGTATTTTTCTATCCCGTGCTCGGCATCGAGGGGCTCGGGTGGGGCGTGGTCATGGGCGCCGCGCTCCATTTTCTCATCCAGGTGCCGTATTTCGCCAAAGAGCGCGCAAGCGAGCACGTATCGCTACGAGAAGTGCGCACGCACCTCGCTGCCGTGCTCTCTCTTTCCGTGCCGCGCACCTTTGCGCTCGCTTCGACGCAAATATCGCTCCTCGCGCTCACGGCGCTCGCGTCCTATTTGGCCGCCGGGTCTATCGCCGTTTTCACCTTTGCGTATAACCTTCAGGCCGTGCCGATTGCCATTGTCGGCGTGTCGTATTCGGTCGCAGCGTTTCCCACGCTCGCGCGATTCGTCGCTTCCGGGGAAATGGACCGGCTGTCCGCGCACGTTGAGAACGCGTTCCGGCACCTTATTTTCTGGTCGGTGCCGATTACCGCGCTCGTTGTGGTGCTCCGCGCGCAGCTCGTGCGCGTCATTTTGGGGAGCGGGGCATTCGACTGGACGGCAACGCGGCTTACCGCGGCGGCGCTCGCGCTCTTCATCATTTCGCTCGTCGCGCAGAACGCAACGCTGCTTATCGCGCGAACGTATTATGCGGCCGGCAATTCCCGCAAGCCGCTGTATTTCGGGCTCGTCGACATCGCCGTATCGCTTGCGTCCGCGGTGGGACTGGTCGCGCTTTTCCATGCGAGCGAGAGCCTGCGCTTTTTCATTGAATCACTGTTGCGCGTCGACAGCGTCCCGGGCGGCACCACCGTGCTCATGCTCGCGCTCGGGTACGCGCTCGGTTCGATACTCGAAGCGGTCGTCGGCTACTTCTTTTTCGTACGCGACTTCCGCGTCCGCGGGAAACGCATCGCCCGCGCCCTGTTTGAATCCTTTGGCGCGTCGGTCATCGGCGGCGCGGCGGCTTACGCGACGCTCGACGTGCTCGGCACGCACGTCGATTACGGCACTGCGTTCGGCGTCTTTCTCCACGGATTTGCCGCGGGGGTGGTCGGCATGGTCGTCATTACCGGCGTGCTCGCGCTCATGAAAAACGAAGAATTGGGAGAAGTCGTGGGGGCGCTCCGAAAGCGCCTGCGGCCCCCGGCGCTTGTGGCGCTCGAAGCCACCGACGTAGAATCCTAAGGCCGCGACTTACGTTGCCGAGCCGTTTCTGGTAGGGTGAAGCGGTGAACATCCGGAATTTCTCCATCATCGCGCATATCGATCACGGCAAGTCGACCCTTGCCGACCGGCTTCTTGAGCGCACGGGCACCATCGAAGCCCGCAAAATGCGCGACCAGGTGCTCGACAAAATGGACCTCGAGCGCGAGCGCGGCATCACGATAAAAATGCAGCCGGTCAGAATGACGTACCGGACGAACGAGGGTACCGAATACGTCCTCAACCTCATCGATACGCCGGGGCACATCGATTTTTCGTACGAAGTGTCGCGCGCGCTCAAGGCCGTCGAGGGCGTGATTTTGCTCGTCGACTCGACCCAGGGCGTGCAGGCGCAAACCCTTACGACGCTCGGCATGGCCCGGGATGCGGGGTGCGTCGTCGTGCCCGTGGTGTCGAAAATAGACTCGCCCTATGCCCGCGTGGACGAGGTCAAAGCCGAACTCGCGACGCTGTTGTCGGTGCCGGCCGATACCGTGCTCGGCGTATCGGGCCGCACCGGAGAAGGCACCGAAGAACTCCTTGCCGCCATTGTGGAGCGCGTGCCCGCGCCGCGCCCTTCTGAAAAGAACGAAGCCCGGGCGCTCGTGTTCGACTTTTCGTATTCGACCCATCGCGGCATCGCGGTGTACGCGCGCGTATTCGACGGCACGTTCGCAAAAGGCCAGCCGCTCGTGTTCCATGCGGCGGAGCGCGAATTCACTTCGCTTGAAACGGGCATCTTTGCGCCAGAAGAAACGCCGGCCCCGTCGTTATCCGCAGGCGAAATCGGGTACATCGTAACGGGCATTAAAGAGCCGGGCGTGGTCGCGGTGGGCGACACCATAGGCGAGTCGCGCGGCAGCTTGCCCGCATTGCCGGGCTACGCGCGGCCGCACGCGGTCGTGTGGGCGTCGGTATATCCCGAAAGCCAGGACGACCTTCCCGACCTGCGCCAGGCGCTCGAGCGGCTGCGCCTTTCGGATTCGTCGCTGTCGTTCGAAGAAGAATCGTCCGGGGTGCTCGGCCGCGGGTTCCGCTGCGGATTTTTGGGCATGCTCCACCTCGAAATCATCTCGGAACGCCTCCGGCGCGAATTCTCACTGTCGCTCATCGTTACCATCCCGACCATCGCGTACCTCGTGACGACGAAGCAGGGGAAAAAGGAAACCGTCTATACGCCGTCGCGGTTTCCCGATTACGGCGACATCGCGCTTATCGAAGAGCCGTGGGTGAGCGTGATACTTATCACGCCGCCTGAATCGCTTTCAGCGCTTCTCCAGCTTTTCCACGACCACGAAGCGGTGGTGGGGAATACGCAAGGGTATCCGGACGGGCGCATCGAACTCACGGCCGAAATGCCGCTCCGAGAGCTTATGCGCGGATTTTTCGACCGCGTGAAAAACGTATCGTCGGGATACGCATCGCTGTCGTACACCTTTCTCGACGACCGGCCCGCCGACGTGGTGCGGCTCGACATTCTCGTCGCCGACGAGCCCGTGCCGGCCTTTGCCCGCATCGTGAGCCGCCGCCGCGTGCAGGAAGAGGGTGAAAAGATGGTGGAAAAGCTCCACGGCGTTCTGCCGCATCAGCAATTCGTGCTTAAAATCCAGGCGCTCGCGCTGGGCCGCATTCTCGCGTCTCGGTCGCTTTCCGCGATGCGCAAAGACGTGACGGCGGGGCTTTACGGCGGCGACGTCTCGCGCAAAAACAAGCTCCTCCAGAAGCAGAAAAAAGGGAAGAAGAAAT
>CAYYYQ010000039.1:0-1955 GCA_964475915.1 uncultured Candidatus Saccharibacteria bacterium | reverse complement strand
GATAAGAATGGCTTTTGCTTCGTAGGTATTTTTGTCAGTCGTGATTGAAAATCCATCGCTCTTTCCTGCCTGCCCGCCTGCGCGGTCAGGCGCAGGCAGGTTCTCGATCTTTTTCACCCATTCGCCGACTTGCATGTCGACAATGTCTTTTGAATATGCGCGAAGATGTCCTTCGAGGTTTTTGGCGAGGTCTTGTCCGGCAATTTTTACCGTGCCGATCCAGTTTTCAATGCCGCTCGAATCGCTCGACTGCCCGCCGAATGCTTCCGCAAAAAGGACGGTGGTGAGATATTTGCGCGCGGCGTACACGCCGGCGGCGATGCCGGCCGGCCCGCCGCCGATGATGATCAAATCCAGGGGCGAAGGGCTCAGGGATGAGGGATGAGGTTCGGTCATAGAAATAAAATACGAAGGCGGTAAAGCCTCCGTATCATAAACCTCAAACCTCAAACCTCAAACCGGTACCCTATTTTTTGTTGCGGCGGAGGAAGGAAGGAATGGCGCCCCAGCTGTCTTCTTCTTCGGTCTCTGGCTGCGGCGGTTTCGGCATTTCGTCGCGGCGCTGGGGCTGGGCCGTCACGATGGGCTCGCTGCGCTCTTTTTTGGCGACCGCGGGCGCAGGTGCGGGGGCCTCTTCCGGCTCCGGGCGCTGGAGCACGTCGTTATAAATTTTGCCGCGGCTTTCCCCCTGTTCTTTAGGCGGCATCGAGAATAGGGATCGCTCCATGGCGTTTGTCGTGGCGCTTTCGATGAACCGCTCGGGGAATCCGGTCGCGATGACGATGATGCGGATCTGGCCCTTTTTGAGCTTCTCGTCGCGCATCATGCCGAAAATGACTTTGGCTTCGCGGTCCACCGATTCGTTGATGACTTTGGCCGCTTCCTGGACTTCGAGGATGCCGAGGTCGTCCGCGCCCGCGACGACGAAGAGGATGCCCTTCGCGCCGTTAATCGAGACGTCGAGGAGCGGGGAGTTAACGGCGCGCTGGGCCGCGTCCTTGGCGCGGCCTTCGCCGTCGGCCACGCCGATGCCCATGAGGGCCGGGCCCGCGCCTTCCATAATGGTTTTGATGTCGTTGAAGTCGGTATTGATTTCGCCCGGGGTCGTGATGATGTCGGAAACGCCCTCGACGGCCTGGCGCAGTATTTCATCGGCCATGGCGAATGCGGATTTGGCCGAAGCGCCGGGCTCGACGACGGTGAGGAGCTTGTCGTTCGGGATGATGATGAACGCGTCGACTTCTTTTTTGAGTTCGGAGAGTCCGCGGTCGGCGATGTCTTTGCGCTGCGCGCCTTCGAACGCGAAGGGGCGGGTGACGACGGCGATGGTGAGCGCGCCGAGTTCCTTTGCGATTTTGGCAACGATGGGCGCCGCGCCCGTGCCCGTACCGCCGCCCATGCCGCAGGTGATGAACACCATGTCGGAGCCCTGGAGCGACTCTTGGATTTCCTGGCGGGTTTCTTCCGCCGCGCGGCGGCCGAGTTCCGGATTCATGCCGGCGCCCAGCCCGCGGGTGAGGTTTTTGCCGATGTGGATTTTGCGCTTCGCGAGCGAACGGTGGAGGTCCTGGGCGTCGGTGTTGACCGCAACGAATTCAACGCCGCGGACTTTCGAATTCACCATGTGATTGACGGCATTATTGCCCGAACCGCCCACGCCGACTACGCGGATTCGTGCGAACGTTTCGATGGCCGGTTCAACGCGCTTTGACATATGAGAAAATTAAAGGTTTGTATGACCATCATACTCTTATCGGCACGCCTGCAAATATTGACAAATATCCGACCTACGGCATGAATTGCTTCAAGAATCCGTGGAGCACCGGGCCGATTTTGGGGAGTTTGGAACGCTTCGGGGAATCGGTGTCGCCCGTGAGCCCCCAAATCGCAAGCCCGTAGGCTACGGCCCAGGTGGCGTCGCGGATTTTCGCTTGGTCCGGGATCTTGAGATCGGC
>CAYYYQ010000038.1:0-3752 GCA_964475915.1 uncultured Candidatus Saccharibacteria bacterium | reverse complement strand
TAGGCCAAGAATGCCGGGTCCCACTGCTTATGGCGCAGCTTTAAACGGGAGAGGTCTTCTTTTGCGTTCGGGGTGTAGACGCTCACGACATAGAAAGGCCCGATGTCGGCCGCGATGACGCGGCCTTCTTCGTTCGGGTCGCCGTACCCGTCTTCGCCGAGCTTGTATTTGGCTACAAGGTCCTTCGGCATGCCGAAGAGGACGTTCTCGGGCGTGCGCTTCGTGAATATCGCCGTGCCGCTATAGCCTTTTTTCTTGGCGGAGCACCAAAACTCTTCGTATTCGGGCAAATCTATTTCGGACTGATGCTGCTCGGCTTTGGTCTCCTGGAGACAGAGGACGTCGGGCTTGTATTCCTTCAGGAAGGGGAGAAAGACGCCTTTGCGGTGTACGGCCCGAATGCCGTTCACATTCCACGACATGATGCGCATACGCCTATGGTAGCAGAAAAGAAAAAGGCGGCTGAACGTCAGCCGCCCCTTCATAGCCCGCCATCACCAACAAATTGCTATTTTTTCGGGGGCACCTCTTCCCCCGGGCTGAATCCCAATGCTGCCATTTGCGCTTGTTCTGCTCCCATGACTTTCGCCACCAGTTCTTCGGCGGACAGGGCGCCGGAAACGACGTGCGGCGGCGGAACAGTAAGCGGCTTCTCTTGCAAGGCCGAAAGATCAGTGAATAGTTTTTTCGAATCAGGAACATCCGACATCGGTAACTCCCCAGTTTTTCGTTCGCCATTATACGCCACGGGCGAACCGGCGCACTATGCGCCTCTCGTGATTAAAGGATGATGAAGCCGCTTCATCATCCGGTTTTCACCCCGATGCCCCATACTTACGAGAGTTCATTACCCACTAACTTTCGGCCTATGCCACTTGTATATAAATCTTAATACACCAATAAACACACACGACAGGCAAAGCACATCGAGAAGGGGTACGAAAAGCGCGGCGTGTCGGAAAAAGAAGCGGCGAGCCGCGCATGGGCAACCGTCAACAAGGAAAGCCATGGCGGCAAAAAGTCTGGAAGCGGCCGCGGCAAGAAATCAAATAAAAGCTCGAGCCGAAAGGGCGGGCGCAAGGGTGGCAAGTCTCGTTCTCATGCCGCGAGCGTCCGCGCTGGCAAAAAAGCCGCAAAAACGCGCAAGCGCCGCCGCTAGCGGCTGCGGGAGTGGAATTTTTTGTGGATCTCGCGCAGGTGGGAGTCCGTGAGGTGCGTGTAAATTTGCGTCGTCGTGATGGAGGCGTGGCCGAGGAGCTGCTGCACCGAGCGCAGGTCGGCCCCGTTTGAGAGAAGGTCCGTTGCAAAAGCATGGCGGAGCGTATGGGGCGTGACTTTGCCCGTAATGCCGGCTTGGGCCGTATACGTTTTCAGGTGGCGCTGGACGTCGCGGGGCGTGATGCGGTGGAGCGCTTTTGGCCGTCCGTCCACGAATAATGCTTCTTCCATGTCTTTGCGGGCCGCGAGGTATTCGCGTATGGCCGCCTTTGCGGCGGGGGAGAGGAATACGACGCGCACCTTTTCGCCCTTCCCGCGCACCGAAAACTCGTCCCGGGACAGGTCGAGGTCGGAATCCAGGGAACAGAGCTCGGCGATGCGGAGTCCGGTCGAAAAAAGCAGTTCGAGAATGGCGCGGTCGCGCAGGTAATGGAGTTTCTTGTTTTCGTCCTTTTCTTTCTCCATTGCTTCCTGGGGAGCGCGCAGCAGGCGATCGATTTCTTTGGCCGTCACCAAATCAATTTGGCGTTCCGGGAGTTTGGCCAATTCGATGCGCTCCGGCGAGAGCGATTCGATGCCGCGCTTCCGGAGGAACTTGAGGAATGCGCGGAGCGCGATCATGTAGTAATTTTGCGTACGGCGCTTCATCGAGTCTTTGCCCGTGCCCGGCTGGCGGTTGAGCCACAAGCGGAATTCGCGAATGGAAGGCTCGGTAATATCGGCCACGCGCTTCACCTTCATCTGCTCGAAATAGCGGGAAAGGTAGCGGTCGTAGTTTTCTATCGTTTTTACCGAGCGGCCCCGCTCGATTTCGGTATGTTCGAGGAATTCGCGCTTCATTTGCTCCGCGTCCATATGCGCACAGTATAGCCGAGTCGGCGCCGTTATTGCGCTGCGGCGAGGAATTTCCCCAAATCGTTTGCTTCCGCCTTAAACTGCGCGACGAGCGCCGGAATGTCGGTGCTTGCAAGATAGGTGTCGAGCCCTATGCCCATATCCGCGGCAAAGCTCGTGCGAATATGGAGCGGCGTAATGGCGTGGAGCGTACGGGAAGCCACGCCGCCCGAGGTGCTGCTCGTCGTGATGAGGCCGATCAAGTTCCCCGCGGCGTCTACGACGCCGCCGCCAGACGATCCTTCCTGCGCAGCCGGCGTCCCGGAAATCGACACCACATCCACCGAGGTTGAAGTAAAGGTAAACCGGTCGGTAATGGGTTCAAAAACGAGAGTGGGGTAGAGCTGGTTCTCGATTTGCTTGGTGCCCAGGTATTGCGCGGCATAGGAACCGATGGCCGTCTGTTCGCCGACTTTCGGCGTTGCGGCGGAGAGCGGCAAATAGGGGAATGACGCGGGAAGCGGCGCATCCGTCGCGCTTCCCGTAATGGCGAGGATGGCGAAGTCGTCTTCGCCCGTGCCTTTCGGTTCGCTTTCGGAAAGGGTAGTGGGGTTGTGCTCTATCCACGCCGGGGAAATGTATACCGGGTCTGCGGTATACGCGTCGCTTGCGGGACTCCCTTTGCGGATGACGCAGGAGACATTCCCCGGCGTCGGGTCGTCTCGGAGGAGGAAGTATTGGCCCACGTGCGCGGCGGTGATGATGAGCCCGCGCGGGTCAATAATCACGCCGCTCCCCGAAATGGCGCGGAGCGTGCCGTTTCCGCGGGGGATGCAGATGATATTTACGACGGCGTTGAGGAGCCTTCCGCCCGCAGCGGTAAGCTGGGCGCGCGTGTCTGGGATAGCGGCGGGCGCCGCCGGGCTCGTCGTAGCGGTGGTGGTCGCCGCTTCTTCTGCGACGGGCACCGCTGCGGGGAGGGTGGTAGTGGAAACGGATACCGGAGCGTTTTCCGTACCGACTTCCACCGTCGTTTTCCCCGTAAGGCCTACGACCGCAACGGCAAAGATGAGCGCCGCAAAGACGGGAAGGAGGTCGCGCAGGTAACGCATGCCGCTATCCTACCAAATATGGTAATCTTCGGGGCATGTGGGTCGCCCTTGCGGACCTTTGCGGGCTTGCCCCGCCGAAGGTCCGCTTTAGCGAACCGAAGGCGGGATTAGTTTAATGGTAGAACTACAGTTTTCCAAACTGTTAGCAGGAGTTCGATTCTCCTATCCCGCACATTGAGAACGGAGTGAGCAATGTGCGGGATTGAAAACAGCGCATACGCGCTGTTTTCGGAGAATCGAAAGCCGGAGCGCCGACGGGCGCGAGGCGGGGTCGCGCAAAATCCGAGCACGGATTTATGCGTGACCGAAAGGCGTAACCGCCGGTTCTCCTATCCCGCACACGAATGAATGCACAACAAAACACAGGCTCGAGCCTGTGTTTTGTTGTTTCGTCCCGAGCGACTTGGTTACTGCGCGATGACGGAGACGCCGTCTTCAAGTACCCCTCTATCTGCGGCAACGCCGCTGGTGGGCGCAATATTCGCGATAGCGGTAAGGGCTGCGGACGCCGACGGGGCATTAACTGCCTGCACGATGCCGCGGGTATCAACGTAGTGATACTCGTTAGGCGTTACCGTGCCAGAAGAA
>CAYYYQ010000037.1:0-7891 GCA_964475915.1 uncultured Candidatus Saccharibacteria bacterium | reverse complement strand
CACCGGTATCGTGCATACCGCCGTCATGTACGGCCAAGAAGATTTTGACCTCGGAACGAAAGCAGGCTTGCCGCGCGTGCACCTCGTGAACCAGCAGGGCCGCTACGTCGCCGGCACCGGCTTTCTCGAAGGCAAGTCGGTGGTGCAAGAAGAAACAACGGTAGACATTATCAAAGACCTTGCCGCTCGCGCGCTCCTTTTTGCAAAAGCAAAGCATCAACACACCTATCCGTTCTGTTGGCGGTGCAAAACCCGCCTCATCTATTATGCTCGTGATTCGTGGTATTTCCGCATGGCGGACCTTGCGGAGACGCTGGTCAAAGAAAACCGATCGGTGCACTGGGAACCCGCGCACATCCGCGACGGGCGCATGGGCGAGTGGCTCGCGAACGTAAAAGACTGGGCGATAAGCCGTGAGCGCTACTGGGCAACCCCGCTTCCAGTGTGGCAAAACGCGGAGGGTACGGAACGCGTCGTCGTGGGTTCGGTCGACGAACTCAAGGCGCGCACCAAAAAGAGCGGCAACCGCTATTTTGTGATGCGGCACGGGCACGCGGAAAATAATGCGCGCAATATTTTTGCTTCGACCGATACGCATGCGTACCCGCTCACCGCAGAGGGGCGGCGCGACGTAGAAGCCGCGGGCGCTGAACTTTCCGGAAAGGGCATTACCCGCATCTTTGCGTCGCCGCTTACCCGTACCCGCGAGACCGCAGAGCGCATGGCGGCTCTGCTCGGCATTCCTCGGGACGCCATTCAGTACGACGAGCGATTGCGCGAATTTGGATTCGGCGCGTTCGATGAAAAGCCGGGACAAACCGATGCCTTTGTCGAATTCCGCAAGACGCACGGATACGACGCGCCGGTCCCGGGCGGCGAGAGCGACCAGGAAGCGAAACGGCGTTTCGGCGCATTTATCTACGAACTCGAAGGGAAGTATAGGGGCGAACGCATCCTCATCGTGACCCACGGCATCGGGTACGAATCGCTTGCAACCGTGGCCGCGGGCGCGGGGTCCGATATCGCGCGCCGCATCATTGCGGCGTCATACATCAAGCCCGGAGAAGTGCGGGAACTCGCCTTCGTGCCGCTTCCGCACGACGAAAATTACGAGCTCGACCTCCACCGGCCTTATATCGACGACGTCGTGCTGGCGTCCGAAACGGGCACGGAACTCCGCCGCATACCGGATGTGATGGACGTGTGGTTCGATTCGGGCGCCATGCCGTTTGCGCAGGCGGCAGGCGAGCGCCCGAACGGAGAATCGCTCGCCGCTTTCTGGCGCCGTATTCCGTACCCGGCCGACTACATTTCCGAAGCCATCGACCAGACGCGGGGATGGTTCTATACGCTCCTTGCCGTCGGGACGCTTATGAAAGGGCGCGCTGCGTACCGCAATGTCATTTGCCTTGGCCACCTCCTCGACGCTGAAGGGAAGAAAATGTCGAAATCGCGTGGCAATATCGTGGAACCCTGGGCGGAAATAGAAAAATGGGGCGCAGATACGGTACGGTTCTGGATGTATAGCGTGAACCAGCCGGGCGACAGCAAAAACTACGACGAGAAAACGGTAAAAGAGGCGGCGCGCGCTCTTTCGTGGTTCAGCAATAGCGCGAAATTCTACGAGCTTTTCAAGGACGGGTCGGGGGAAGGAAAGCAGGCGGTGCTTGATGAGTGGATGCGCGAGCGCGTACGACTGGTTACGGCAGAGGCCACCCATGCTTTCGATGCGTATGACCTCTACCGCGCGTCGCGGAGCATTGCTTCGCTTTTCGAGGACTTGTCGCAGTGGTATGTACGCCGCGTCCGCGACCGCGCAAAAGACGGCGATACGGCGGCCCTCGCGACGCTCCGCGACGCACTCTCTGCGGGGGCGCTCCTTATCGCGCCCCTTGCGCCGTTTATCGCGGAGGAAGTATTCCAGCTCGTGCGTGCAGAAACCGATCCGGAAAGCGTCCACCTTGCCGCGTGGCCCCGGGGAGCGCTGCCCGGCCTCGACCTGTTCGGTACCAAAAAGCGCCGCGCACGCGCGCTTATCGAAGGCATGGGCCGAGTGCGCGCGCTTGCGTCGGAAGCGCTCATGCTGCGGCAGAAAGCGAACAGCAAAGTGCGCCAGCCGCTCGCCTCGCTTTCGATTCCCGGGACACTTGCGCCCGAGCTCGCGTCAATTCTCGCCGAGGAAGTGAACGTAAAAGAAATAAAGATGAATGCGGCGGAACTCGCGCTTGATACCGTGCTCACTCCGGACCTCGTAACCGAGGGCGACGAGCGCGCGATGGCGCGCGCGGTCGCGGAAGCGCGCAAGGCGCTCGGGCTGTCGCCCAAAGACCTGCGCCGCACCGTCGTTACCGAAACCGGCGCCTACGCCGCAGAGCTTTCGACGGGCACGGTGCGCTTTAATCTCGAGGCCTGATGCGCCACAAATATCCGACCAAAGCCATCGTGCTTTCGCGAACGCCCATAGCGGAAGAAAGCCTCTTAATCGCGCTCCTCACGAAAGAACTGGGGCTGGTGCGCGCCCGCGCGCAAGGGATCCGGAAAATGGGAGCGAAACTCGCTGCGGCGCTCCCCACGCTCGCGGAATCGGACGTGGTGCTCGTCGCGGGCAAAGACGGATGGCGCATTTCCGGGGCGCTTTTGTCCGGCAATCATTTTTATGACCTTGTCCCGAGCGCGCGGGCCCGGGCAGGGAGGATCGCCACCCTTCTCCTGCGGCTCGTACACGGGGAGTCGCCGGACGCGGCGCTCTACGCGATATACGAATCATTTCTCGCTGCTCTCCGTACGCTTCCTGAAGCCAAGCACGACGCCGCAGAGCTTTTGGCCGCGCTCCGCACGCTCGCGGCGCTCGGGCTCGACGGGGGAGAGGCAGGAGAAGCCTTTGACGACGACGCGCTCGCTCTCGTCGAAGCAAGCCGCCGTTCGGTGATCGCCCGGGTAAATCGCGGCATCGCGGCATCGGGGTTGTAGCGGGTGCGCTATAATCGACGTATGAATCCCGAAGAAAGCGCACTCGCGCGCGCAGAAGCGGGCCTGTATGGCCAGGTAGGGGCATCCGAGCCGGCTCCGCAATCGAGGCTTCAGGAACGCCCGCCGGCGATACCGCATGCGTGGGAAGCGCCGGCGCCCCTGCCGGTCGTGGAGCGCCGGCGCCCGCTTTCGTTTGCGGTGAAGTTTCTCATCGGCGCGGTGGTCTTTTTCGTCATTGCGGGCATCGCAGCGGCTTTTTTCCTCATTACGGGCGGCCTTTCCGTCTCGACGAATAACATTTCCATCGCCGTAGACGGTCCGACGACCGCCGCGGGCGGCGACACCATCACGCTCCTTATTACGGTTGAAAACCACAACCCGGTCAGCATCTCGAACACGACGCTCGACGCCGTATTCCCCGACGGCACCCGCTCCGCAGACGAAGTAACGCAGCCCTTTAGCCGGTACGACGACACCATCGGCGACCTCGGCGCAGGACAGGCGATTACGCGCACGGTACAGGCCGTCGTATTCGGGAGCGAAGGGTCGCAGATCACCATCCCCGTGAAAGTGCAATACAAAACCGCAAATTCGAATGCCGTGTTCGTGAAAGAGTACGACTACACGCTGTCCATAACGACCTCGCCCGTGTCCGTTACGGCGACCTCCGTTTCGCAGATTTCGTCCGGCCAGCCGCTCACCATTTCCGTCGACGTGCGCAACAATGCGGCGAAGCCGCTCTCAAACCTCGCGCTTCTCGCGACCTATCCCTTTGGGTTCTCCATTGCTTCCACCTCGCTCTCTTCTACGAACGGCCTCTTTTCTATCGGCACCCTTGACCCGGGAGAAGAAAAGAAAATTACGATTACGGGCACGCTTTCGGGCGCGGACACCGATGCGCGCGTCTTTCACTTCAACGCGGGCTCGACCGCGTCGAGCACCAACGGCTCGCTCGGCGTAACCTACGCGACGGCCGATTCATCCATCACCATCGAGCAGCCTTTTTTGGGCATCGCCCTGTCGCTGAACGGAAGCACGTCGGGGACGCCCACCGTGAGTCCGGGAGACGTGGTGCAGGGCACCCTGACCTGGACCAATAACCTCGATTCGCCCGTCCTGAATGGCGTGCTCACCATCTCGCTTTCTGGCGGGGCATACGACCCGAGGAGCGTGGTCGCGCAAAACGGTTTCTACCAATCGTCGAACAACACCATCCGCTTTGACAGCTCGACGACGAGCGGCCTCGACGACCTGGAGCCGGGCGATACGGGCGTCGGCACTTTTTCTTTCAAGATAAAATCGGCAAACGACCTTGCATCGCTCCGCAGCCCTTCGGCCACGCTCACGGTTTCGGCGTCCGGCCGCCGTACGAGCGAATCGGGTGTCGCAAGCACGCTCAACTCGACGCTCACTCGCACCATGAAAGTAGAAAGCGGCCTCTCGCTTTCTTCGGGCATCGTGCATACCGTCGGGCCGTTCGAGAATTCGGGCCCGTGGCCGCCCGTCGCGGGCGTCCCCACCACCTATACGGTGATGCTCACGGCCACCAACGGCGCCAACTCAACCGCGGGGTCGAGCGTTACCATGACGCTCCCGTCGTACGTCAGCTTTACGAACGTCGTCACCCCGTCCGGAGCCGTTACCTATAGTGATTCGACCCGCACGGTGCGCTGGACGGTGGGGGATTTGGCGCCAAACGCAAGCGCGCAAGGCGCGTTTCAGATATCTTTTCTCCCGAGCGTAAGCCAGAGCGGAACCCACCCCATGCTCGTGTCTTCCCAAAGCCTTTCCGGCACCGACCGCTTTACGCAAACCACCGTCACCGCGCACGCCCCCGCGCTCACGACCGACGCGTCGTCCGACCCGAGCTATTCGAGCGCGGACGGCCTCGTGCAATAGGGCCCTCGGCGTGGTACCAATTGAGCAATGAAAGACCCCGGACTCATGGAGAAAATCGTCTCGCTTGCGAAGCGCCGCGGCTTCGTCTTCCCGGGCTCCGAAATATACGGCGGCCTCGCAGGTATTTACGACTTCGGTCCGCGCGGTGTCGAGCTTTTGAATAACCTCAAAAAAGCGTGGTGGGACGCGAATGTGTATCAAAAAGAAAATTATTTCGGCATCGACTCCGGTATGTTCAAAAACCCCCGCACCTGGGAAGCATCGGGTCATACGGCTGGGTTTTCTGACCCCCTTGCCGAATGCCGGAATTGCCACGCCCGACTGCGCGTAGATAAAGCGCTCGAAGCACTCGGGGTGCCTGCAGACGAAAAAATGAACGAAGATGAAATCAACGCTCTTTTCGACGAACACCGCGATGAGATAGCGTGCGAGCGGTGCGGCAAGAAGGATTTCTCCCGCGTCCGCAAATTCAACCTCCTCGTGAAGTCGAACCTCGGCGACTTCACTTCTCTAGGCAGCGAGCCCGTCTACCTTCCCGGCGAAGCGTGCCAGGGCATCTACCTCGACTACAAAAGTATTGTCGATTCGATGAGTCCGAAAATTCCATTCGGCGTTGCTCAGATAGGGAAGGCGTTCCGCAACGAGATTTCGCCGCGTAATTTCCTTTTTCGCACGCGCGAATTCGAGCAAGCCGATACCCAGTTTTTCATCAAGCCGAACGAAAACAAGGAAGCGTTTGAGCGCATAAAACAGGAACGCTGGGAGTGGTACCTCTCGCTCGGCATCCGGGAAGAGCATTTGCGTTGGAAGCAGCACAAGCGCCTCGTGTTCTATGCGAAAGATGCGTGGGACATCGAATATATGTTCCCCTGGGGTTTTGACGAGGTCGAGGGTATCCACGACCGTACCGATTACGATCTTTCCCAGCACATGAAATTCTCTGGGGTAGACCTCCAGTACACCGATCCAGAAACGGGGGAAAAGTACGTGCCCTGGATACTCGAAACTTCCCTGGGGATGGGGCGCCTCTTCCTCGCCGTACTCCTCGACGCGTATCGCGAAGACGAGCTTGGCGGGGAAACGCGAACATACCTCGCCCTCTCACCGAAAGTCGCGCCGATAAAAGCATGCGTCTCGCCGCTTCTCAAAAACAAGCCCGAACTCGTCGAGAAAGCGCGCGAGGTTTTCACTGCTTTGAAGAAAATAGTCCCGCAGATTGCATGGGACGATAACGGCAATATCGGAAAGCGCTACCGCCGCCAAGACGAAATCGGCACGCCGTTTTGCATCACCATCGACTTCGATACCTTGGGCGAGCACCCGGAACTCAAAGATACCGTGACGCTCCGCCACCGCGACAGCGGGGAACAGGAACGGCTCACGATTGCGGAAGCCATCGAGCGCATCCGCGCTGCTGTGGCATAAGGAGATTTCGAGCTGAAAGCGGCGAAGGTGCGGCCGCTTCTACGCCAGGGTTACCGCCCGGGAAAGGCGGATATGCTATATTTGCCCCATGGATAAGCAGATCAACGTCTCCATTACCCCGGGCACGGTGGTGAAGACCATCCTTATCGTGGCGCTTGCCTTTGTCATGTGGAAGCTCCGCGACCTGCTGCTCCTCATCCTCACGGCCATCGTCATCGCATCCGCCATAGAACCGGGAGTGGCTTTCGTCACCCGCCGCCGCGTGCCCCGCATCGTCGCGGTCCTTATGGTGTACGTCATGGTGTTCGGGGTCATTTTCTGTTTGGTGTATTTCTTCTTCCCCCCCATCGTTTCCGATGCTTCAGAATTTCTGTCGTCGGTGCCGCAGTATTTGAACACGCTCAACCTCCCGAGCCCCGTATCGGGCCTCACCTCCAGCATTTCTTCCGGGTCCGAGTCGCAGTCCATTCTGTCGACGCTCGGCGTGTTCCAAACGGCATTTACGTCGGGGTCGGCGGGCGCCGTGCAGCTCATCGCCACCTTCTTCGGCGGCATTTTCTCGCTGCTCCTCGTCATCGTGCTCTCTTTTTATTTCGCGCTCCAGGAAACGGGCGTTGACGACTTCCTCCGGCTCATCATGCCCGCACGCCAGGAAGAATACGCCGTCGATTTGTGGATTCGCGCAAAGGTGAAAATCGGCCTCTGGATGCAGGGGCAAATCCTGCTTTCGGTCATCGTGGGCGTACTCGTCGCGCTCGGCCTTTTCATCATGGGCGTGCCGTACGCGCTCCTGCTCGGCATCATCACGGCGCTCGCGGAAATCGTGCCCATCTTCGGGTCCCTGGTCGCGGGCACCGCCGCGGTGGTGGTCGCCTTTTCGACCGGCGGTTTCGCGCTCGCGTTTATCGTCGCGGGCCTCTACGTCATCGTGAATCAATTCGAGACCAACCTCATTTATCCGCTCGTGGTGAAAAAAGTCATCGGCATTCCGCCTCTGCTAGTTATCCTCGCGCTTATCGCGGGCGGCGAGCTCGCGGGGTTCTTGGGCGTCGTCTTGTCCGTTCCCATCGCAGCGGCGGCGCAGGAATTTTTCTCCGATTTCTACCGCGGTAAGCGCGCGGCGTCCGAATGAAGCGCTACCTTACTTCCACCCTTCCGTACGTAAACGGGGAACCGCACATCGGTTTCGCGCTTGAAATGGTGCAGGCAGACGCGTTTGCCCGCGCGCTGCGCGCGGCGGGCGCCGAAGTGATTTTCAATACCGGTACCGACGAGCACGGCTCGAAGATCTATCAAAACGCAAAGGACAGCGGGGAAGTCCCGCAAGCCTATACCGACCGGGATGCGGCAGAGTTCGGGAAATTGAAAGCCGCGCTCAATTTGTCCTACGACCGCTTCGTCCGCACCACGGACCCGGGGCACAAAGCCGCCGCCCAAGCGTTTTGGAAGCGGTGCGCCGCCGCCGGCGACATTTACAAAAAACTCTACCGCGTCAAATACTGCGTGGGGTGCGAACTAGAGAAAACGGATTCGGAACTTATAAACGGGCATTGCCCCCTGCATCCGAACCTCGAAGTCGAGCTGCGCGACGAAGAAA
>CAYYYQ010000036.1:0-6831 GCA_964475915.1 uncultured Candidatus Saccharibacteria bacterium | reverse complement strand
GCTTGCCTTTTTATCGATGCCGAGCACGGAGTAGTAGTCTTTCGCCATATCTGAAAAGTATACGCCTTGGCGTTGCCGCACGCAAAAGCGGATGAAAAATAAAAGCGGCGCCGGATTTCTCCAGCGCCGCCTCTCTAGCGGGCATTACTGCCCGCAGGTGCGCACGGGCTCGCCGTTCACGATGCAGCCGGCGCCCGTGACCACGTGGCTCTTGATGTTGAAGTAGATGGCGCCACCCACCACGGCCAGAATCAGCAAGAGCAAGAATATTCCCTTCGCATAGTACTTGGATTTCTCCGTCATTACGGTGCTCCTCACATGAAATGCTTCGGAAGCATTCTACATGTGACATGGCGTTTGTCAACTCTCTTCTGATTCTACGTCGGTCGGGCTTGGGTTACTTCCTCCTTGGTCGGAACCCCCTGCTCCCCCTTCAGGCGGAGCCTGATTCGGCTGGTCTTTCATCATGGCTTCCCCGATCTTGCTCATGGCGCCCGACAGCGCTTCGGTCGCGGACTTAATGGTGCTCGGATCCTCGCTCGTGCGCGCCGTCTTCACGGCGTCGATTTTGTCCTGCACTTCTTTCACCACTTCGGCGCCGGCTTTCTCGCCATTTTCTTTCACCGCTTTTTCTGCGGCGTACACCATTTGGTCGGCAATGTTGCGCGCCTCGGCGACTTCCTTGCGCTTTTCGTCTGCGGCGGCATTCGCCTCTGCGTCTTTCTGCATGCGCTCGATGTCGTCTTTCGAGAGGCCCGTCGAACCCTCGATGCGAATAGATTGCTCTTTGCCGGTGGTCTTCTCTTTTGCTTTCACCGTGAGGATGCCGTTCGAGTCCACGTCAAAGGTGACTTCAACCTGCGGCATGCCGCGG
Source organism: uncultured Candidatus Saccharibacteria bacterium (assembly GCA_964475915.1). GTDB lineage: Bacteria > Patescibacteriota > Minisyncoccia > Phycocordibacterales > Phycocordibacteraceae > C7867-001. The sequence continues at coordinate 5,957 of CAYYYQ010000036.1, read as the reverse complement.
GGCGCGGGCGGGATGCCGTCGAGCATGAAGCGGCCGAGCGATTTGTTGTCGGCGCTCATGGCGCGCTCGCCCTGGGTCACGTGGATTTCCACCGAGGGCTGGTTATCCGCCGCGGTCGAAAATATTTGAGAACGCGAGGTCGGGATGGCCGTGTTGCGCTCGATAAGTTTGGTCGCGACGCCGCCCATGGTTTCAATGGAAAGCGACAGCGGAATGACGTCGACGAGCAGAATGTCCTTCACGTCGCCCTGGAGGATGCCCGCCTGGATGGCCGCGCCGATGGCCACGACTTCGTCCGGGTTCACCGAAAGGTTCGGTTTCTTGTTGAAGAATTTCTCTACTGCCGCCTGGATCATCGGCATGCGCGTTTGCCCGCCCACGAGCACGACTTCGTTAATGTCGGCCACCGTAAAGGGAGAGGCTTCGAGCGCGCGCTTCGTGATGGCGAGCGCGCGGTCCACGAATTCCGCGGAAAGCTCTTCCAGTTTTGCCCGCGTCATTTTGATCAAAAGGTGCTGCGGCCCCGCGTCGGTCGAAGTAATGAACGGGATGTTCACTTCCGTTTCTACCGCGGTGGAAAGCTCGATTTTCGCTTTCTCGGCCGCTTCGTCGAGGCGCTGGCGCGCCAAGGCGTCGCTCCGCACGTCGACGCCCGATTGCTTCTTGAATTCGTCCGCGAGCCAGTTGATGATTTTCTGGTCGAGGTCTTTGCCGCCCAAGTGCGCGTCGCCGTCGGTCGAGCGCACTTCGACCACGTCGTCCCCCACTTCGAGGATGGAAATGTCGAAGGTCCCGCCGCCGAAATCGAACACGGCGATTTTCTCCTCTTTTTTCTTGTTGAATCCGTACGCGAGCGCGGCGGCGGTCGGTTCGTTGATGATGCGCTTCACGTCGAGCCCCGCGATTTTGCCCGCGTCTTTGGTCGCGCTGCGCTGCGCGTCGTTGAAATACGCCGGCACCGTGATCACCGCTTCCGTGATTTTCTCGCCGAGCTTGGCTTCGGCGTCGGTCTTGAGTTTCGTGAGGATCATCGCGGACACTTCTTCCGGGGTAAACCACTTTTCTCCCATTTTCACCTCGATGCCGCCGTTCTGGGCTTTGCGCATTTCAAACGGTACGGCCTCTTTGTCTTTTTGCACGGCGGGTTCGTCGAACGAATGGCCGATGAACCGCTTGATTTGATAAATCGTATTGGTCGGATTGGTGACCGACTGGCGCTTCGCGAGCGTGCCCACGATGCGTTCGCCGTTTTTCCCGACGGCGACGATGGAGGGCGTCGTGCGGGCGCCTTCCGCGTTTTCAAGCACGCGCGGCTCGCCTCCCTCGATGATGGCCATCGCGGAGTTGGTCGTTCCCAAATCGATACCGAGAATTTTAGGCATGGTGGAAATCGTTATGTCTTGCTACATGCGCCCGATATATCCCCATTGTACGCTCCCGCATTCGCGACTTCAAGCCTAGGCGCCAAAATGCCCGACGCGCACCTTGGCCGGCCGTATCACTCTCTCGCCCTGCTTCCATCCTTTCTCAAGAACGGCCGTAATGGCGTCGTCTTTTCCCTCGTCTTCTACCGCATCTTGGCCATACGCCTCGTGGAGGTTCGGGTCAAACGGCTCGCCCACCTGCCCGAGGGCGGTAAGCCCGAGCGACGCGAAGGCGTTTTCGAGCTGCTTCACGATCGCCGCGAAGCCTTCGGGTATTTCTCCGTGCTCTTTGGCCCGCTCGATGGCGTCGTAGGCCGGAAGGAGCGCCTCGACGGCCTTCGCCACCCCGCTTTCCTTCGCCTGTTTCGCGTCTTCCTGGCTCCGCTTCAAAAGGTTTACGTAATCGGCCTTAGCGCGCTGCCAGCCGTCCAAGTTCGCCTTGGCTTCCGTCCTTGCGGCCGCAAGTTCATCGCGGACTTGCTTCACTTTGGCGTCCGCGCGGCCCTCTTCGGCTTCGATATCCGATTCCGAGTCGGCCTGCCGTGCACGGTTTTCCGCGGCTTCGCTATCTACGTCAAATTCATCGTCCTGCATCGCTTCAGTATGCCGAACTAGCTCGTCGTAGTCAAAACAAAACCGCCCTTGCGGGCGGTTTTGAGGCCTGGCTTTTTCTTATATCGGCTGCTTAATGCGGACCACACTCTGCATGATCTCGCGTTGTTCGGCGCTCGCCTTACGAGCAACGTCCATAAATACTTTTTTCTTCTCGCCTGAGGTAGCCTCTCGGAAGAAACGAGAAAAATCGCTCGCTTCAGGCGTTGATTTCTTGCCAAATCCGATATGTGAGAAAAATGACATAATCACTTGATCAGGTTTTCTAAGATATCTCTATTATATCGTTCCGGTATATATCTGTCAATTATATCAATGTTCTCTCGATAATTGAAGTCGGTACTGTCGATGTTCTTGATTATAAGGTCTACGTGCAGTTGATTCTCAAACTCTTTCTTTAGGGTGTTTACATTCTCTCGAGCGTAAAAATATTGAGCAATGAAAGCTTCTTTGGGAACATGACGTCCATCCCGCAATTCTCGTGCCTGAACGAATTTCCATGCCTGACACGGGTCCTGATATACGTACAGAACGAAAACTGATCTGCCGTGTTGAATATTGCGCTCGATATTCTCGCGGCTACGCTCGAGGTTTGTGAGTGTTCCATCGAAGATGTAGCTCTGGTCCTGTTCGATAGCCAAATCCTGCATCTTGTCAGCTATTATGGATGTTGCCGCTTGAAATGCGGATGAATTTAAGCCCGTATACTCGCTGAATTCGGTACGCAAGTCGTCGCTATCTATGCGCAAAATGGAATCTTTGGAAAAGCGCCGCAAGAGATTTCGAGATGATTCCGTCTTTCCGGCTCCCGGAGAACCGGCCATGAACACGGTAATCGGTATCTCGTCCGGTGGATATTTCTTAATGTCGACAAGTTTCGCAGCTATAGCTTTCTTGTTCGCTTTTGCATAAGCGATAGCGCGTTCGGACACATCAGTGGTGTCACCCAGCATTGTCTTAGTATGCCGAACTAGCTCGTCGTAGTCAAAAAAGATACGGATGAAGGCGAAAATCCTTTATGCAACTGAAGACAAAAGGCGGTCCTTGCGGGCCGCCTTTTTAAGCTCGATTTGTAACCCTCTATAGGCGATGCGGAATCTTCTCGCATGGGAGCCAGTTTTGGGGCAAAACAAGTTGATACGAGGCCGGGCATTTCAACTCAACCTTTGTATGGCAAAGGGAGACACACATCGGGAGGACGAGAGATGCGGCCAAAAGCAGCATGCAACCATATTCTTCGTAACCCTCACCAGGATCATAGCTCCTGGATGAATCAAATTTCTGTTTCCGACTGTTCACGATACTTCTCCATAAGGACACTCAAGAAGTATAATCTCACTGTTTTTACGGCTTCTCAAGATAGCAAAACCGCCCTTGCGGGCGGCTTTGAGGAGTTAGCGTTTGCGTCACAGATAATCCGTTCGCCGTCGCTCACGGATTTCCGCGACCCCGCCTCGCCATGCTCGCTACTGCTCGCATAAGGCTCCGGCCGATCAAACGTCAAAAACAAAGCCCCGAAAGGGGCTTGTGTTTTAGCGTTTGCTCCACTGCGAGGCCTTGCGGGCCTTTTTGAGGCCTGGCTTCTTGCGCTCTTTGGCGCGCGGGTCGCGCTTCAAGTACCCCGCTTTTTTAAGGGTTGCGCGGGTGCCGGCGTTGATTATCGTTGCGGCGCGGGCGATGCCCATGCGCACGGCTTCCGCCTGCGCGGATTTGCCGCCGCCCGACACCTTCGCTTCAGCCGCATAGGTCTTCGGAAGTTCGGCCGTCTTGAGCGCTTCGGTGGCGATTTGCGCGCGCTCTTCGGTGTGGAAATAGTCCATCGCGGGCATGCCGTTCACGGTGAGCGATTCTTTCGTTGCTTCGACGAGGCGCACGCGCGCGACCGCGGTTTTGCGGCGCCCGACCGCACGGATGGTAGTAGTATCAGCCATAATTAATCTTTAATCGTGAGACGCTTCATGCGCTCCTTGCGGAGCTTGTTGCGCGGAATCATGCCGTCGACCGTCTTTCGGACGACTTCGGCGATGCCCTTTTTTTGAATCATTTCGTGCATCGACGCTTCGCGGAGTCCTCCGGGGAATCCGGTGTAGCGGGTATACACTTTGCCCTTCGCGCGGCGCTCGCTTATCGAAAGCTTTTTCGCGTTCTCGATGACGACTTCGATGGGCAGCACCTCGTTTTTCACGAAATGCGCCGAGCGCTTCCCGAGGAGCGCGTGCGCGGCTTCGCTCGCGACGCGGCCGAGCGTGCGTCCTGAAGCATCGATGGTGTAGGTAGTTTTTTCCATGGCGTTATACGAGAGCAATATAAGCGAGTGCGCGGGCGTCGTTCGCGCCGCGCGCCGCGCGCTTTACGATGCGGGTATACCCGCCCGCGCGCTCCTTGTACCGCGGACCAATCGCCGTGAAAAGCTTTTTGGTCGCTGCGGCATCGTGGATGCGGGCGGATATGATGCGGCGGTTCGCGACGGTGTCCGCTTTCGAGCGGGTAATGAGTTTCTCCATGAACGGACGGAGCTCTTTGGCCTTCGCTTCGGTCGTCGAAATGCGCTCGTGCATGACCAAAGACCGCGCCAGAGAGCGCAAAAGCGCCTCACGCTGTTTCTTGTCTCGCCCAAACGAACGGCCTTTGTGATGGTGACGCATACCGTAGATAATTATTCGGCTTTGAGCGAAAGGCCGAGGGTATCGAGCGCGTCGCTGATTTCCGTCACGGCTTTGTCGCCGATGCCGTCGAGCTCTTTAAGCGCACTCGCCGTTTTGCGAGCGAGGCCCGCAGCCGATTTCACGCCGGCGTCTTCAAGCGCCGTCACGACGCGCGCCGAAAGGCCGAGGTCGGCGACTTTTACCTTCGCTGCATCAGAGGGGTTTTCCTTCGCCAAAGATTCGGCGGGCACGGCAGCTTCCTCGGAAGAAACGCTCTCTTGGAAGCCGACCACCGCCTTGAGCTGGTGAATCATGATTTCGATCGAGTCTTCGAGCGCCTTGCGGGGCGTGAGGGCGCCGTTGGTTTCGATCAAAATGCGGAGCCGGTTGAAGTCCGTGCGGTCGCCGACGCGCATGTTCTCGACTTCGTAATTCACGCGGCGAATCGGCGTAAAGGTCGCGTCGAGCGCGATGGTGCCGATGTCGACTTTTTCCTTGGTAAGCATTTCGCGCGGCACGTAGCCGAGGCCGCGTTCGATCGTGGCTTCGATGTCGAGCGTCACCTTGCCCGAAAGGTCGGCGAGGTGCTGTTCCGGGTTGCGGATTTCCACCTGGGTCGGAAGCGAAAAATCAGCGGCCGTTACGTCTTTCGAGCCTTTGACCGAAAGGCGGATGGTCTGCGCTTCGTCGCCATGGAGCACGAAGTTAACGCGCTTCAAGTTAAGAAGGAGTTCCATGACCGACTCGCGGACGCCTTCCACGGTTGCGAATTCGTGCGCGACGCCCTCGATTTTCACCTGCGTCACCGCGGCGCCCGGCAAGGACGACAGGATAATGCGGCGGAGGCTGTTGCCCAAAGTCTGCCCGTATCCCGGATACAGCGAATCAATTTCGTAAATGCCCTGCATGCCCTCTTCGGACACGACGCGGGGCTTTGAAGGAAGGGTGATGTGGTATTCCATAACTCAATCGTTGTTACCTATCGTTTATAAATTAGCGGCTGTAGAACGAAAGCACGGCCACGAGGTCGCCGGCGGCATCCGCCGAAGCCATGTTCGGCATGTCCGCGAGGCTGCCCTCCATTTTGGTGGCGTCCCACGCAAGCCATCCTGCAAGCGGGCGCTCGGCGAATTTCTCCGCAAAGCCTTCGAACAGGATGCTCGAGCGGCTTCCCGATCGCACGGCAATCACGTCGCCCGGATACATGCGGCGGCTCGGAATCGTGGTCCGCACGCCGTTTACCATGATGTGCCCGTGCGACACCATCTGGCGCGCC
>CAYYYQ010000035.1:0-2520 GCA_964475915.1 uncultured Candidatus Saccharibacteria bacterium | reverse complement strand
GCAGATTAAGAAGGGCCGCATCCCGCTCCAGACCTTCCGCGCGAATATCGACTACGCAAGCGAGCGCGCGTACCTCCCGTACGGCGTCATCGGCATCAAAGTCTGGGTGTACCTCGGCGACGAGTTCAAAAACGATAAGGCCTCGGCTTCCTAATTTTTTCGTATGCTTTTCCCTAAAAAAGTAAAACACCGCAAATGGCAGACGAACCGGAAATCTCCGGAACGCCTCGCGCGCCCCGACACCCGCGGCACGAACGTTTCGTTCGGTTCTTTTGCGCTTAAAGCGACCACTGCGTCGCGCATGACGAGCAATCAAATCGAATCCGCCCGCAAAGTGCTCGCGCGCTACACGGGCAAGGGCGGCAAAATGTGGATCCGCATCTTCCCGGACCGCCCCGTGACCCAGAAGCCGGCCGAAGTGGGCATGGGTTCGGGAAAAGGCGACCCGAAAGGATTCGTGTTTGAAGTGCGCCCGGGCCGCGTGCTCTTCGAGCTCGACGGCGTTCCTGAAAAGGATGCGCGCACGGCGCTCCGCCAGGCCGGCATGAAACTTCCGATGCGCACGTCCATCATCGCGCGATAATTTCCTACCACGTATGAAAAAACAATCTCTCACCGCAGGAAAGAATCCGAACGAGCTCATGTCGATGCTCGCGGAAAAGCGCGAAGAACTCCGCGCCATGCGTTTTGCGGCCGCGGGCACCCGCAGCACGAACGGCGCACCCGCAAAAGCGGTCCGCAAAGACATCGCCCGGATTATGACCGCCCTTACGGCCACCGCTCAGTAACCAGTATGGAAACCACTACCTCAAAATCCCAGACGTTCGCCGGCACGGTCGTAAAGACCGCCATGAAAGACACGGCCACCGTGGCGGTAAACCGCTACGTCAAGCACCCGAAGTACAAGAAATTCCAGGTGCGCACCAAAAAGTTCCTGGTCCACGACCCGGGCAATACCGCCAAAGTCGGGGACACCGTCACCATCGTGTCGTGCCGCCCGATTTCGAAGACGAAGCGGTTTAAAATCGCGAGCGTCACGGCGGCGCCCGTCGTGAGCGAGTAATCACTTTCGTATGCTTCAACCCCAAACCATCGTCACCGTCGCAGACAATTCAGGCGCCAAAGTCGCGCGCGTGTTCAAGGTGCTCGGGGGTTCGAAGCGCCGCTATGCCGAAATCGGCGACGTGGTCGTCGTTTCCATTCAGACGGCGGAACCGCGCAAGCTCGTAAAGAAGAAAGACGTGTTTAAAGCGGTCATCGTCCGCCAGGCGAAGCCCTTCCGCCGCCGCGACGGCTCCTACGTATCGTTTGACGACAATGCGGTGGTGCTTATCGAAAAACAGGGCAAGGAAATGGGGCCGAAAGGGAACCGCGTCTTTGGCCCGGTGCCGCGCGAGCTCACCGAAAAAGGCTGGGCAAGCATCGCCGGCATCGCGCCCGAAATCGTGTAACCATTCTCGTATGAAAAAATACACGAAACTCAACATCCGCAATACCAAGCACCGGACGGCGCGAAAAGCGAAGACGGTGAAAATGAAGCTGAAAAAAGGCGACACCGTCGTCGTGCGCTCGGGCAAAGATAAGGGGAAGCAGGGCACCATTCTCCACGTCTACCCGAAAGAAAGCCGCGTCCTCGTCGAAGGGATGAACGTCCATAAACGCCACACGCGCCGCGTGGGCAATCAGTCCGGCCGCATCGTGGAGAAATCGCTTTCCATGGACGCGAGCAACGTCATGCTGCTTGACCCCAAAGAGAAAAAGCCGACCCGCGTGAAGCGGGTGATGAAGGAAGGAAAACTTATTCGCGTCGCAGGAAAGAGCGGCACCACGCTCGCCTAAGAATTTTCGTATGATGCTTACTAAAGAACGACAGCAAAACGCGTTTGAAACGCTTTCGAGCACGGAAGGGTACAAGAACCGCATGGCCGCGCCGCGCATCGAGAAGGTGGTGGTGTCGACGGGCGTCGGCAAAAAGCGCGACAAGAAGGTGTTGGAACTCATTGAAGACCGCCTTGCGAAAATCACCGGCCAAAAAGCCGCTCCGCGCTCCGCGCGCATGTCGATCGCCTCGTTCAAGGTGCGCGAAGGCGACGTGGTGGGGTATCAAACGACGCTCCGCGGCCCGCGCATGTACGATTTCCTTGACCGCTTGATTCACGTGGCGCTCCCGCGCACGCGCGACTTCCGCGGCATTCCGCAGACGGCGGTGGACGACATGGGCAATATTACGATCGGCATCAAAGAGCACACGATTTTCCCCGAAACTTCGGACGAAGAAGTGAAGGACGTGTTCGGCCTCGCGGTCACCATCGTGACGAGCGCGAAGAGCAAAAAAGAGGCGATGGCCTTCTTCCGCCACCTCGGCATCCCGTTCCGCAAGTAATGGGGCGCGTGGTTTGACGCCCTTAGGACGGAGTGATACATTACTAGCACGCTCCTCGGAGCTTTTTCTTTATGGCCAAAAAGTCCCAACTCGCCCGCCTCGAAAAGAGGCAGAAACTTGTCCAAAAGTACGCCGCC
>CAYYYQ010000034.1:0-1785 GCA_964475915.1 uncultured Candidatus Saccharibacteria bacterium | reverse complement strand
CGCTTCGCGCTCCCCGAGACGCGCCCCGTCCTCTGCTACCTTTCCGCGCACCCATTTTCGTTTGAAGCGTGGGACGCGGTCGCGCGGTCGCTCGCGAGCGACAGCAGCCGGAAAGAACTCCTCGCCACCGCGCGCGCGTACGCCGAATATTTTGAACTGCTCGCCGAGGTGTCGGTGAAAGACGCAAAGCTCATCGAATTCGAGGGCCACACCGTCTATTTCGCCACGGCGCATCCCTTGAAGCCGATGAAGTCGCTCGTCGGCAACCTCCTCGCGAAAAAAAGAGGGCCTTTTGCGCTCGTCGTCACGGCGCACCCCATGGGCATGGGCGTTTCCATCCGGGGCGATGGGTCGATAGACGTCGCGAAAATCGCGGAAAAATACGGCGGCAACGGCCACCCGAATAGCGCGGGATTCCGGCTCCCCCTCACCAAGCCCATGCCGTGGACCTTCGTAGAAGGCAAGCCTGTCGACGACTAATGAAGATACTCGCCATTGAAACCAGCTGCGACGAAACCGCCATTGCAGTGCTCGATGCGAGCGGGGACGAAAAATCCGCGTCGTTCGACGTGCTCGGCGACGCGCTCTATTCCCAAATCGAAGTGCATCGCGCGTATGGCGGCGTGTTCCCGAATCTCGCGAAGCGCGAGCATGCGACCAACCTCGCGCCGCTCCTTGAAGCAGCACTCGAAGACGCGGAATTGCTCTGGGAGGGTACGCAGTCCATTCCGAACGACCTGCGGGAACGCATTGCAAAGATATTGGAACGAGAACCCGGCCTCGGCGAATCGTTCCTCGCCTTTATTTCGGAAACCGAAGTCCCGGACATCGACGTCATTGCGGTAACGCACGGCCCCGGGCTCGAGCCCGCTTTGTGGGTGGGCGTCAATTTCGCCAAAGCGCTTGCGCTTGCATGGGGGAAGCCCCTTATCGCCGTAAACCACATGGAAGGGCATTTGCTCGCGGCGCTTGCAAAGCGCGACGGCGACCGGATAGAAATAGGGAATTACCGTTTGCCGCTCCTCGGCCTTTTGATTTCCGGCGGACACACGGAACTCGTGCTTATGAAAGAATGGCTCCGCTACGAAATGATGGGCCAGACGCGCGACGACGCCGTGGGCGAAGCCTTCGACAAAGTCGCGCGCATGATGGGACTACCCTATCCCGGCGGCCCCGAAATTTCTCGGCTCGCCGAGGACGCGCGCCTCATGAACGAAGAAAATCCCTACGCTCTGCCCCGCCCCATGATCAATTCTGAAACGGGCGACTTTTCATTCGCCGGGCTCAAAACGGCGGTGCTGTATTTATTGAAAAAAGAGCCCGCCTTCGCCCAAGGCTCTGGCGAGGCGAAGAAACACCTCGCGCGGGAATTCGAAGACGCCGCCGCCGACGTGTTGTGGAAGAAAACGCGCGACGCCATTGAAGCAAGCGGGGCGAACACGCTGGTGATCGGCGGCGGCGTCTCGGCCAATACCCACATACGCCGCGTGTTTGAAAGCAACATGGCGGAAGCGTATCCGGGCGTGGAGTTCCGGGTCCCCTCCCGCGACCTTTCGACCGACAACGCCATCATGATCGGGCTTGCCGGATACTTCCGCGCGCTCACGGCTCCGCCAGCTGGCGGATTCGCCGACCCCGAGACGCTCAAAGCCGACGGCAACCTCTCCCTCGGATAAAGCATAGTTCACCTGCCACAACCGTAATAGCAAATTCGTCCTATAGGACGAATTTGACATATGATGAGATTAAAACGATCAGGAAAGGGCAAGTCTGCATAACCCCTAT
>CAYYYQ010000033.1:0-1938 GCA_964475915.1 uncultured Candidatus Saccharibacteria bacterium | reverse complement strand
TACGGTAGACGCGTTCGGCGGCAAAAAATACGACGGCGTGGTAGACGAAGTGAGCCCGACGTCGCACGAAAGCGGCGTGGTGTTCAACATTTCTGACGCGCGGCAGACGCAGTCCTTCGACGTGAAAGTGGCGTTCGACGAATCGGCGTATCCCGAACTTAAAAATGGCATGAGCGCGCGGCTTTGGATTTATAAGCGCTAGCATGGCGAACGGGACGCCCGAAGAACTCGTAGGAAATCCATGGCTCGTCCTCGCGACGGTCATGGTGGGGACGCTCCTTATCGGGCTCGACCGCACCGTCGTGAACCTCGCGGTGCCCTCAATCATCAGCGATTTCGGCGTCACGGTGTCGACGGCGGCGTGGGTGGCGACGGGGTACATCATCAGCAACGCGGTGTTCGTGCCGGTTTTCGGCAAGCTCGGCGACCTCTACGGGAACCGCATCATTTACCTCTGGAGCTTTGTCGGCTTCATCGCGCTGTCCGTGCTCGCCGGCCTCGCCTGGAACTTCTGGTCGCTCGTGGCATTCCGGGTGCTCCAGGGGCTCGTCGGAGCGGCCGTATACCCGACGGCCATGTCGCTTATCGCCAAATCATTCGTCGAGCGCAAAGCGCGCGCGCAAGCGCTCGGCATCTGGTCGTCGTCGTTTGCGGTGTCTGCCGTCATCGGGCCGCTCCTCGGCGGGTACCTGGTGGATCATTTTTCGTGGCGGTGGGTGTTCTTTATCAATCTGCCCATCGGCATCGCGGGGCTCATTATGACGCTCCTCTTTATTATGCGCGACCGGCCGAGCGACAAGGGCGCGTTCGACTGGCCGGGCGCCGTCTTTCTCGCGTCTGCCATATCGCCGCTCGTCCTCGTCCTCGACCGCGGCCAGGATTGGGGATGGGGATCCGCTGCCGCGATTCTTTGCTACGGCATCACGCTCGCATCGGGATTCCTGACGTACTGGTGGGAAACGCGCCAGACGCACCCGATCATCGACTTTAAATTCTTCAGGAACGGGAACATCGTGTCGATACTTATCGTGTCGTTCATTTCGTTCGGAGGCATGATGGGAGCCATGTTCCTTTTGCCCGTCTTTACCCAAACCTTCCTCGGATACGACGCGACCCAGAGCGGGCTCTTGTTCATCCCCATGGGCCTCGCGCTTCCCATTGCCGCGCCGCTTGGCGCCCGGCTCGCGCTCCACATTCCCGTCCGCTACACCGTTTCGTTCGGCATGCTGCTTTCCGGCATCGCGCTGTTTCTCCTGCGCAACCTCGACCCGGGCATGAGCATGATTGATTTCGTCGTCCCGCTTTCGCTTTTCGGCGCCGGGCTTGGCCTCGGCCTCGCGCCGCTCACCACCGCGATGACCACGGCGGTACCCCAGAACGAAGTAGGGGTCGCATCGGGCCTTTTGAACCTTATCCGCAATTTGGGCGGCGCTTTCGGCATTGCGATTTTCGGCACCCTTTTGAATTCGCTGATACAACACAATATCCTCCTCGTCGCTGCGCACTCGCTTATCCAAAGCACGGCGGCCGGGGTGGTCGCGCAGGGCACCGCGCTCATCATTCTGAAGGCCGACCTGTTGTCGTACGGCACCGTATTCGTGTATGCCGCAGGCGCCATGGCTGCGGGCGCCATCGCCGCGCTGCTCCTTCTTACCTCAAGCGGCGAAGAAGCGGACCTTTCGCCCGAAGCGCGCGCCGAAGCGATGGCGGGCGGCTAAGCAGCGCGGTGCTACAATCGGTGCATGGTTCGCCTGCATTACTATAGCCACCGCGGCCGCCACACGCATCCAACGACGCTTGCGCACCGGCTCGGCACGGGCATTCTGCTCCCGGTCGCCCTCGTGGTGCTTGCCGCGGCGCTTATCGGCGCAACCTGGTTCACGCCCGCGACTTATACGAACGCGTTCGGCACCCTGCTTGCGGCGCTCCACATGCGGC
>CAYYYQ010000032.1:0-2487 GCA_964475915.1 uncultured Candidatus Saccharibacteria bacterium | reverse complement strand
GCGACACGGGCATCGGCATCAGCCCCCGCGACAGCGCCAACATTTTCGAGCGCTTTTACCGCGCGCAGAACGCCATCGCCAAAGAGGGCGAGGGCAACGGGCTCGGGCTCTACATCGCCCGCACCATTGCGACCGACCACGGGGGCGACCTCAATTTCGAAGCAAACAAAGAAGGCCCGGGCACGACCTTTATCCTGACCTTGCCGGTTAACGGCCCCGCGACTTCGTGATAGGATGCCGGCATGACCGAACTCCATTTTATCTTGGTCGTCGAGGATGACCCCGTGCTCAAAAACCTCTTGGGCCACACTTTTGCGGGCAAGTACCAAACGCTCTATGCGTCGAACGGGGAAGAGGCGCTCGCCCTTTTCGAGCAGTCGAAGCCCGCACTCGTCCTTCTGGACCTCATGCTCCCCGGGACGACCGACGGATTCGCGGTACTGCAGAGCATCCGCGCGCGCACGGACGCGCTCAAAGACACGCCGGTCATCATTGTCTCGAACCTCGGCCAGGATAGCGACAAAAAGCGCGCCGAGGATCTGGGTGCAAACGATTATTTGGTGAAAGCCGATGTTTCGATAGAAGAAATCGTCGCCAAAATCGAATCCACGCTCGGGAAATAGGCGAAGGGCGCGGGTCGTAATGCCCGCTTCATTTTGCTATACTTATTCTGTACCTGCCCCGCCACGGGCAGGGGAGCCCATATCCATGAGTCAAAAATCCAAAGCCGAACACCACCAAGCGCGGGGATCCGAATGGATCACCGTGAAGGGCGCTCGCACCCATAACCTCAAAAACGTGAGCGTCAAAATGCCGCGCGGCGCCATGACCGTCATCACGGGCTTGTCGGGCTCGGGCAAGTCTTCGCTCGCGTTCGATACCATTTTCGCCGAAGGGCAGCGCCGCTACGTCGAATCCCTCTCGGCGTATGCGCGGCAATTCTTGAATCAAATGGGCAAGCCCGACGTGGATGAAATTACGGGGCTTTCGCCCGCCATTTCCATAGATCAAAAGAGCCGGTCCAATAATCCGCGCTCCACCGTGGCGACGATTACGGAAATTTACGACTACCTGCGCGTATTGTATGCCCGCGCGGGCCAGCCGTATTGCATCAACCACGACGTGCCCATCGTGAAGCTTTCGAAAGAAGAAATGATAAAGCTCGTGATGAGCCGCATGGATGCCCGCGCGGCTACCGACGCCGGAAAGGTCATGGGCGTCGCGGTCGACAAGCGCGCGATCGTACTGTACGCGCCTGTGGTCGTCGGCCGCAAGGGCGAATACTACCAGCTCCTCTACGACCTCCTCGGCAAAGGGTACGAGAAAGTAATGGTCGACGGGAACATCCTGTCGCTCCGGGAGAAAATCGTCCTCGACCGCCAAAAGCGCCACGACATCGACGCGGTGGTGGATTCCATCTATCTTTCCGAATTCACGAAAAACGCCGCTGGCGCCCGAGAGCGCCTGTCTGAAGCCCTGGAGCTCGCGCTCAAAGAGGGCGACGGCTTGGTGAAAATCAAGCACGCAGACGGCACGGTGGAAACCCTTTCGTCTAAATTCATTTGCCCCGAAGACGGCGCTTCGTTCCCCGAAGTCGAGCCCCGGCTTTTCTCGTTCAACAGTCCGTACGGCGCGTGCCCTGCTTGCAATGGCCTCGGGACCGAGTCGCTGTTTTCCGAAAAGCCGTGCCCGGTGTGTTTGGGAGCGCGGCTCCGGCCCGAATCGCTCCGGGTATATTTGCGCGGCAAAGGAGACGCCTCGAACAACGGCCTCGGGAAAAACATCGTGAATTTCACGTCGCTTTCCATTAAAGACGCGAAGGCGTTTCTCGACTCCATCGAACTCTCTGAACTTAAAGAAGAGATCGCGGCGCCCATCGTGAAAGAAATCGACAGTCGGCTGCAGTTCATGCTGAACGTGGGGCTCGATTACCTCACCCTCGACCGTACGGCGGCGACGCTTTCGGGCGGGGAAGCGCAGCGCATCCGGCTTGCGTCCCAGCTCGGCACCGGGCTCGTGGGCGCCTTGTACGTGCTCGACGAGCCGACCATCGGGCTCCACCAGCGGGATAACGACCGCTTGATTAAGACGCTGCTCTCGCTCAAAGAGCTCGGGAACACCATCGTGGTCGTCGAGCACGACGAAGACACGATTTACTCCTCCGACTACCTGGTCGACATCGGCCCGGGCGCCGGCACGCACGGCGGGAAGGTGGTGGCGCACGGCTGGCTCGACGACCTGCTTACGGCAAAGGAAAACGAAAGCGCGTCCACGACGCTTTCGTACCTGCGCGGCGAAAAAGAAATCCCCGTGCCTGTCGAACGGCGCACGGCGGAAAAAGGATCCCTCAAGGTCCGGGGCGCCACGCTCCACAATTTGAAGAATCAAAACGTCGATATCCCGCTCGGGAAATTGGTGTGCATCACGGGCGTATCGGGTTCGGGCAAATCCACCTTTCTGTATGACATTTTGCACAAAAACATCGCG
>CAYYYQ010000031.1:0-3708 GCA_964475915.1 uncultured Candidatus Saccharibacteria bacterium | reverse complement strand
GGCCGCCGCCTGAATCGGCGAAAAGCCGACTTTCTTCTGGAGGTACAGGGATGCGGTCGGCACGTCCGGCGCCTTACTGATGATGGCGATGACTTCGTCGATGTGGTCGAGCGCTTTCGAGAGGCCGAGCAGGATGTGCTCGCGCTCTTCCGCTTTGCGGAGGTCGAATTCCGTCCGGCGCTTGACGACCACCCTGCGGTGCTCGACGAAATGCTCGAGCATGCTTTTGAGCGAGAGCGTCTGCGGCACGCCGTCCACGAGCGCCAGCATGTTGTAATGGAACGCCGATTCGAGTTCGGTGTATTTGTAAATGTTGTTGAGCACGGCTTGGGGATGCGCCGTGCCCTTAAGCTCTACGACGACGCGAATGTCGCTCGTCGATTCGTCGCGGAGGTCTTTGATGCCTTCGATTTTCTTTTCGTGCACCAATTCGGCGATGCGGGTAATGAGCTCCGCTTTGTTCACGCGGTACGGGATCGAGGTGATGATGATTTTCGCGTCTTTTTTTCCGTCGTCGACGATTTCCGCCTCGCCGCGCACGACCACCCCGCCGCGTCCGCTCGCGTAGGCCTGCTTGATGTCGCCCTGGTTGAACGCGATGCCGCCGAGCGGGAAATCCGGGCCCTTGACGAACGCAAGCAGGTCTTCGGTGGTCGCGTCCGGATTATCGATGAGGTGCACCGTCGCGTCCACGGTTTCGCGGAGGTTGTGCGGCGGGATGTTGGTCGCCATGCCGACGGCGATGCCGAGCGTGCCGTTCAACAACAGGTTCGGGAGCGCCGCCGGAAGCACGCTCGGCTCTTTGCGCGTATTGTCGTAATTGCCGTTCCATTCCACCGTATCTTTCTCGATGTCGGTGAGAAGGTCGGACGCGAGCCGCGCCATTTTCGCTTCGGTATACCGCATCGCGGCCGGCGAATCGCCGTCGATTGAGCCGAAGTTGCCCTGGCCCTGTACGAGCGGGTAGCGGTAAGAAAAGTCTTGAGCCATTTTGGCCATGGAGTCATAGACCGCCGTGTCGCCGTGCGGGTGGTACTTACCCAAAACCTCGCCCACCACCGTCGCCGACTTGCGGAAGCGGGAATTGGGAACCAGCCCCATGTCCTGCATGGCAAACAGGATGCGGCGGTGCACGGGCTTCAACCCGTCGCGTATGTCCGGGAGCGCGCGGCTCGTAATAACGCTCATCGCGTAGTCCAAATAGCTGGTGCGCATTTCGCCCGAAATGCCCTGGAGCACTACGCGCGCGCCGGCCGGGGCCGGCGCGCCGTCAGTTGCTTCTTCTTTTCCCTTTCCGCGAGCCATGATGAATTAAATAAGTTAAAACGGAATAGTCGTCGGCGCGGACGGAGCAAGCGTGCTCGACGCGGTGGTTTCTATCTGGATGCCGGACGGCGCGGGCGTGCCCGACTGATACGCCGCTGCGGCGCCAAGGAGGTTGGAAAAGCTGCTCGTGGTTTGCGCCACGGCGGAATGGAGCGCCGGGTCGTTCGGAAGAGCGGGCGGGGTAAAGGCGAGCGTGCCGTTGGTCGTAATCACGGCCATCCACGCAAGCGCGACGACCGCGGTCACGCCGACCGCCGTGCCGGACGCGATGCGGCGGCGGATGTGTTCGGGCTTTGCGCGGAGTCGTTCTAGGTAGTCGAGCATGGCCTTAGGATTTCACTACTATAATAGCACCGTCTTTGGTAAGCGCATCCTTTTTCTTTATCGTCAACTTTTCCACCGTTTCCGCCGCGCCTCCCTCTTCTTTCAAAAACGCCTCGAGCGATTTGGGTTCTCCCATGCCGATATAATGCATCGGAATGATGATGTGGGGCTCAAGGGCGACGGCGAGGTCGTGCGCTTCAGACGGCGTGAGCACGCCTTCGCCGCCGACCGGAACAAAAAGGATGTCAACCTCGTCGATTGCTTCGCGCGCGTCGGCCGGGAGCTTCGCATCCGACAAAGCGCCGAGAAACACCAGGTTCATGTCTTCCAAATCCACCGCGTATATGGTGTTCACGGCTTCTTCCTGGCCTTTCGCGAGACCGTAGGCGCTTTTTGAAAGGAATCCTTGCACGGTGACGCCCGATCGCTCGTATTCGCCCGGGCCGTTAATAATGAAGGGTTCGCGCTCGCCGTACGTCACTTCCGCGACGCCGTTCATGTCGGGATGATTTCGGGAAATGAGCGCGATGTCGGCGCCGAATTTCACCGCCGGGAGCGTGCCGTTTTTTGAAATGGGATCAAAGGCGAGCGTGAGGTCGCCAAAAGTGACTTTGAAGCACTGCCCGCCGTGGTGCGTGATGACCATAGATAGGCTTATTTTAGCATGAATCCTTTGCGCCATGCCGTTGCGTTCTGTTCATAGTGTGCTACTATGAGTACGTAGTCCAATGAGGGAATAACGATGTACGCGAACGGCACTGCCGTTCATTTTTCGGGAAAAGGACACCCGCTTCCGCGCCCCCGCGGCGACGAGCAGGTGCCTGACGGACTCGGCTTGCCCGAGAGCGGCGATGACACGCCGCCCGCGCCGTCGAAACCGGCCGAAGAGTGAAACGGCACGGGCGGGGTACCTTGCGAGGTGCCCCGCCCCGCCACCCAAGCTCTGCAGCAATGCGGGGTTTTATTTTTTTCTAGACTTCATAACGCAACACCTCGCGGGTGTTGACAATATTTACGGGGTATGGTAGGGTGCCCTGGCGTCCAAATGGAGGACGAGTTCACGGCCCCGCTCCCTTCGGGATGGGCCTTCTGGAGAATCAGCCATGAACTACTTCATGAACGCGGCCACGGCCGCGAGGACGACCTAGCGCATGCGCGCTATGCGTCGTAATTATTTTTTCACGGAGAACTTCCCGATCCTGCTGGTCGCCGGCGCCGCCGACACCATCCAGATCAACCAGGCCGGCCTGGCGGTGATCAGCTCCGGCTGACCCCGCGCCTATGCCGCCTGGTGCACAGGGATTAAACCGATGTCATTCTGAATTGGTTAAACAAATCCGCTGTGCGCACCGTTTTCTCTCCCGAACCTCAAAAAGGATTCGGCAGAGATAACGATCGGTTGGAGACCTAGGTCCCAACCCGCCCCGCAAAGGTTCCTGCTCCCCCGCGAGCACGAATTCTTTGCGGGGTTTCGTTTTATGTATGCACTACCCAACTCTTCACAAAAAATAGCGCGGTGGTAGGGTGCGTAGGTCGAAGCCCGAGGGAGACCAGAGGTAAGACAAACCAGGTGTTTGGGATGTCCCACACCTTTCCGGAGAACTGTCATGAGGATTTCACCCTCTTTTTCACCACAGCCGGTCGCGCAGCAGAAGGCCAGCGGCTTCATCAAGGGCGATACCGACCTGAAGGCCGACAGCAGCAAGATCCAGGGCGCCGGCACCCAGGAACACGACGGTTCCTGATCCGCGCCAAGAAGAAGTGATCTCACACAGCTGAGATCAAACGGTGAAGGCCTCGGTTCACGGGAATCATTCACTTCCCTTGCGCCGAGGCCGTAGCCTCACCCCAAAAGTACCGATCACCACTTCGCGTGATACGGGCTTTTTCTTTTGTGCACCTAGTCCCCTTTACAAATATCCGCACGGCGGTAGGGTGAGCGAGTCTACCGCTCGTGACTTCATGGGATCATGAGACGGGTGACAACCTGAAACTTTGTGAATGAAAGGGGGAAACATGACTTTCCACGGTCTGGTCCACATTCGCGGGGACCCCTTT
>CAYYYQ010000030.1:0-10646 GCA_964475915.1 uncultured Candidatus Saccharibacteria bacterium | reverse complement strand
ACTTCATAAGCATCATGTCGTACGACGACCCGACCTCTACCACCGGCCCCGCGCCCTGGCCGTGGTATTCAAAAGTCTTCACCTACGCGCTCGCCCACCTCCCGAACAACAAAATTTCCCTGGGCATCCCGGTGTATTACTGGCAGCGCGACGTGGTGAGCGGGAAACTCATCGGCATCGGCGGGAACGAAGGCATCGATAACGTGTTTACGAAATACAAAACCACGGCCGCATACGACCCCGTGCAGAAAGAGCGCTCGGTGCAGTACGTGGGCGGCGCGGGAACGCTCAACACGCTCTGGTACGAAGACCGGCAATCGGTCGCGGCGCGTATCGCGCTCGTGACCCAAAATCACTTATACGGCATCTCGCTCTGGACCTTGGGTCTTGAAATTCCGGGCGTCTGGAGCGCCGTCAAAGAATAGGGCCCGCTATTTGAGGGTGAAAGTATCGGAAACGACGGCCGTCGCGCTATTGCCTTGCACATTGCCGTACGTCGCGCTCGCCGTGAACGGATTCCGGTCCCAGAGGATGGCTTCGAGCATATAGGTGCCCGGCGTGACCGCTTCTTTTGCGCCCGTGCCCGCCACGGTGACCGTCGAGAGCTTGAGCCCCGTCACGGTGTAGGCAGTGCCGTCGGTGGTGACGGGCACGGCCATAAGTATGTCTTTTGGCAGAGAGGAGATGGTGCCTGTTACCGGCACGAGCGCGATTTCGAGCGTCTTTCCTCGGCTTCCCGCCGAAAGGGTAAATGAAATGGGCGGGATCTGGCTTCCTATCGAGAGGCCCGTGACGCGCGCGGTCATGTCGAACGCATTGTCCTTGCTCGGCGTCGGTGCGGGGGTCGGCGCGGGATTCGGAGCATCCGTATACACGGCCGGCAACGAGGACGGCTCGGGGGTTGAAGTCGCGAGCGCCGTACCGGGCGTCGAGGACGCGGTCACATTGGATATGGCCGGAGCGGCCGAACGGTACTGGAACGCGAAGAACGCTCCGATAAGCACGGCGATGATAATGGCTCCTCCAAGGAGCGTCTTTTGATTCTGGGTCATATGTGAGGGATTATACCCTACCCGCTAGAAACGGATGACGCCCGCCGTCGCCGGAGGGGGCGGAGGCGGCACGCTCGTGCCCGCAGGAGCGGCGGGCGTCGCCGACGCCGGGAATTCTGCGATAAAGGTCGAGCCCTTCCCCGGCCCTTCCGATTCCGCGCGCACGCTGCCGCCTTCGGCGACGACGATGTTTTTCGCGATGAAGAGCCCGTATCCCGTCGAGTGCGCGTTCACTTTGAGCGAATCCTTGCCCTTGCCTCCTTCGGTGAAGAGCCGCTTTTTGTCTTCGTCGGTGATGCCGACGCCCGTGTCTTTTACGCTGAAGACAATCTTGCCTTCTTTTTTCGCAACGGAAATGGCGACGCTGCCCGAAGGCGTGTAGTTGATGGAGTTTTCGATAAGGTTGCGGAGCACGTGGTCGCCGGTTTGAGGGCCGTCGCCGATGACCGTATACGGCGCGCCGGACGCGTCGATGTCGAGCGTCATCGCGAGACTCTTTTTATCCGCGAGCGGCTTCAATTTGTCGAACCACTGTTTTACGAGCGCGGCGAGGTCGAACGGCTCTTTCTTGTATTCCACCGTTCCCTTCTTTTGATTCGACGCCTGGAGAATGTCGATGACCGAACGCGACCCGTCGCGCGACTGCTCAAGCGCAGACTTCACGAACGGCTTCATGGCGTCCGGCAAGGGGCCGAGGTCGCCTTCGTCAAGCGCCGCAAAGGCGCTCATGTCCTTCGTGAGGAAGCCCTTAACCTCGTGGCTCACGAAGTGGATGAGGCTTTCCTGACGCTGATTCGTCTCCGCAAGTTCGATTGCGAGCTTTTGAATATGCTCGCGCTGCTCGATTTCCCTTTTCACGCTGCGAATAAGCACGAAACCGATAATCGCAGTAACCACAAGGGCGATCCCATTGAGCGCAACGTTCGTGAGGTCGCGAACGAACGCAAATTGAGATGCAATAAGAATGAGAAGCGCAACGACCAGTGCTTGGGCGGCGATAAGGTCAACATGGAAAGTCCGGAATCGCACGATAAGAATACCGATATACACCATGAACGCCACCATGCCGAAATACCCATAGGTCTCTATTTGCGAATCTGGCAAGAATCCGATGGTGGTGAGGTACTGCCCCAAGAATTCGGTAATGAAGAATGAGAAGAGGAACAGTTCAATACCCGTTCCCATAAGAACGACTTGCTTTCGGAATTCGACAGCTGCGTGACGGTAGCGGTGAATGAGAAGCGCGAGTATCCACGCCATAGCGAGCACTCCAAGAAATGGGAAATATATTGTATTCGTAAGACCCTCGAATCCGAACGCATCGCAAGTCATGAGATTAAATCCGTGAAGCGTGTAGCTGCTCGGAGCGAGGATCACAAGCGGCAAGAGAAGGACCAAAAATATCATTTTTAGCCAGACGCCGACGTCCTTTTTGTCAAGAAATACATAAGCAAAATAAATAGAAGAGATGGAAATGAATCCGGCCGCTGGCCCAAGAAGCGACCAAGTGAAAAGCACGACGCCGCTATGAATATTGGTCCAGTCAATAAGTGTGGACATCGTCCATACCAAGAAAGAAAAACAGACGAGTGCTAATAAACGATTAGAAAGCGATTTCCAATCGCTCCATAGCACGAGCGCTCCGATCAAAAATGCAGCAATAATCGCCGGGACGTAAGAATAGTAAATTAATACCGGCAGGTCGGATACATAAAAGAAGTAGAGGGGCTCGGTGAATGAAGGACAGATCATGGTTCGGTAGTGGTCGTAGAATCAGTAGCGGCGAGACCGAAACAGGTTTCGCCGTCTTCGACGATATCAGGTGCGCAATAAGTTACTGAACAAGAATGGTCTTGCGGGAGACACACATTTGCGTCTGCGCAATTGGTGACATCAGCACCGCATTCGGCACGCGCATCACGTGCATATTTCTGGATTTTTGCATAGTAGTAAGTGTCCCCCGTATCTTCGTCATAGCCGGAAAAACACGAGTACGCAGCGGGATCACAGTCAACTTGATACGAGACGGGATACGCTTCTACGACGAGGAACCGATAATACGACACACCGGTCGAGATTATGCAGAGAGGCAGCAAAATGAGAACAAGAATATGCGCACGAATGAATGCCATGGTTTAACTATAGCAAGCGTTCTCGAGGGAATTTGTGTACCTGTAGATAAGTCTACGAGAAAAAGAGAAGGTACGTGCCTACGGCCGTCACAACAATGGCGAGGACTTTCTGCATAATGTGTCTTATTTTTACCTTCTCCACAGCAAGCCGTGGGAAGAAAATGGTGAGGACTACGCCGATAAGGAGAGCAAAGACGGCTTGGTACGAGTTTGCGAGAAGAACGAGCGAGACCGGCGCGAGAAGGTAGGCAAAGGCCATGACGATGTTGGCGGCTACGTAGATCGTTTCGTTGAGCGCATTGAGCGAAAGGATGGCGCGGGAATTCTCGCGGAACGCGATGCAGAAGTGTTTCCGGTACGGGCGGACAAACATTAAAAGTCCGACGCCTATGATCGCGAGCATGAGATTTTCCCAGAATAGAGAGCGCACCACCTGCTCTTCGAGCGCGACGGCCTTAAACACCACGGCGCCAAGTGCCCAACAAAGCGATGCAAGGACCATATATCCCACAGTGCGGGACCGAAGCGAAAAACGGTTATCACTATCTATTTCGAACGACACGATAGAGGTTCCAACAATGACAACTACCATGGCCGTTAACTGCATTATGGTAAGCGTCTCGCCCAAAATGAGATAGCCGAGCCCATAAGCGAACACCGGCACCAACTGATAGAAAACGATCGCGACGGAAACTTCTTCGTCCTGAAGCGCCTTGAGATAGAAAAAGAGCACTAATGCGTTCAACACGCCTACCACAGCAAGCGCGAGCATGTGGACGGCGCTTACTTGAAACACGGTTTGGTCGAATGCGTACAGAAGTGGAAGCGCCAATGCAGAGAATAACGATGAGAAAATAAGAATGGCTCCTACCCCGCCCTGTTTGAAGTATCGCTCGAGCACCAATTTATCAATATAGTTCGTAACGGCATACAGAAAGGGCCCTGCAAGCGCAAAGAGAAACCAGTTCATGCTTCATCTTTCCTATGCACCGAATACTTCTTTAAAAGATACGCCGGATGGAGTCCTTGCTTTGCAATACGCAAGTTCTCTATACCAAGATCCTGCTGAATGTTCATATGGGTATATCCGCGTGAAAGTAGGTCGTGGGCGACAATGTGATCGAGCGCTGCGTACACGCCTTTGTATGCTGTATCCGCCTTGCCGAACAGCGCATTCGCGCATGTGCCGGGAGGCAAGCTTACGACATGGAACGCAATGAGTATCCCCCCAACGCGCAAGCCGACTGCAGAATAATCGAGCGACGCCTCCGATGCCAAGAAACGTTCGTAGGCGAACGACTCACTTGTCGTAAGGAAACCCTTGTTCTCATCCCAGCGGCGATACACCTCGGCAATTTCCTGCTGTATTTCCTTTATCGTCACATCGAGCGATGCGCGCTCAAAATCTGGATAAGACTTCTTAAAAGCACTCAGAAGCTTCCGGTGCGCCTTGAGGGCCGCGCCTGAATAGTCGATATGCCTGCTCACATCACACACGTAATCGAAGTGATCGCGTGACTCTTCAATAAGAAATTGATTTGGGTCCAGGCCGACGGCAGACACTTCGGGAATGAGATGCAGACGTGCTTCGTAACCGCGAGCTACGGACTCTTTTAAAAGAGCGTCGGCCGTTTCGTTCGCCTCTTGTGCACCCAAAAAAGTAAGGAAGGGCTCACCGGTCGTGTAGTCCGTAAATCGAACGACGAGGTTGCCGTGTAAAATTGACACTTCCATTTCCTCTTTGACGTCCCATGACCATATGCTGCCAAATTCGAAGTCGGAAAAAAGCGGAAACTGAGCGGTATGCGCGTCAACTTCCGCTTTATCAGAGAGCTCGAGTTTCTTGAAATGCGGAAAATCTGGAATCATGGCGCCCCTCTCTATATTAAGTTCTTCTGAGGGTACTTCGTGCCGCGCTTGATGAAATGTGTTTCTACGTCTTCAAGCTTGAACTTCTTTTTAAAATAATCGGTAACGAAATCGGCATCGAGACCGTTCTGGCACGTATATACATCGGCGGAAACGAATTTTCGTTTCGGGAAAGTATGGATGCTGATGTGGCTCTCGGCGATGATCACGAACCCGCTCCAGCCGCCCGGATCTTTAATGTGGTTATCCGGCGCACTGACAATAACGGGCTTGATAAGCATCTGCATTCTCAAAATGCCGCAGAGCTCGGTAATACAAGAAAGGACCGCTTCCTCGCTATCGAGGCGCTCGGGATCGCCACCATAGCCGTCTATCGTTATGTGTTCCCCAAAATGCATGATGCCCTGGATTATACCATAGAAAAACCGCAACTGGTGCCGATTTCCTGTATTTTCTTATGATGCCGAACGAAAAATGATGCCACGGGATTAGTATACCAGTTGCATGTATGCCGGTGTGCAATAAGTGCTTGACAGAAATGGTGGAGCTATTAGTATCCATCGTATGAATCGAATCGGATTGGTATCGACTTCCCCGGCCGTCGCGCAAGCGGCGTATTGGGCATGGCACTACAGCTCCGCCTGCGGAGTTCTTGCGCGCGCCACGATTCGGTAACCCCCATCGCACTCGCCCAAGAGCCCCGCAGAAATGCGGGGCTCTTGTTTTAGGCCGCGTGCGTGCCCTCCCGGCGGAGTCTAGAAGCCGCCAGGAGGGCGCTCATGAGAGCGCCGACTGCACCTTGAGAAACCGAGAGAAAGGATCATTCACATGTATCTCACGTCGTACGACGAACTCCAGCGCGCGTTGGAGCAAAGGCGGAAACGCTCAGAAGAAATACGCGAGTCCGCGAACGCGTTCGCGCAGCATCGGTACGGCATCGAAAACATGCTGGGAATCGTCGAGCAATCCTTTGGCTTCATGCACAAGGACCGTTCGTACGCATTCCTCGCGCGTCAAATCGCTTCCGTGTGCGCCGAAGACATCGCGTTTGAAACCGGGGCGCGCTTGATGGGAGTCGAGCCCGCCACCGTGTCATTCGTGCGCGATGCATTCACGCGGAGCAACCACGATAAATTGCATCGAGTTCGGATGCCGTGGATTTCGTGGTCGAAGAAAGGCAACCTGGTCTTGGCGCACGAGCGGATATGCGCCCGGACCAACGACGAACTGGAAGCCACGCCGCTCGACCGCATTATCTGCGCGAACGGCGTGACGCTTCCGGCATACCACGAGGATTTGCGGACTCGGGTCGGCATGCGGGGCCTCTTGAGCGACGTGTCGGCAGTACAGCAAGAACTGCTCTCTGCCGCTCGCTACCGGCCTGGATACCTGTTCCGGGAAGTTTGCGGCAAAGAGCACAAGCACGTTCTCGTTCCAGGAGAGGAAATCCAGGAACGAGACCGCCCGCCCGCTTCGTGGTACTACCCGCTCTATCTGTCGTGGTTCCTCGACGGGTCGCTCGTACTCTTTGAGACCTACGACAACCCGATGGGAGACGTTGTGCACGCGAAGTCGCTCTTCGAGCGGACGATGCAGGACGTAACGAACGGCACGGGCTTTGCGCCGCTTATCGTGAAGATCCCCCCGCTGTCGAAGGAAATGCTGTACTGCAATCGGCATTTTCTCGACGAGAAGGGAGGAATCAACGCCGTCGCTCGCGAAGCGGCGGGGGTACCCAAGAATGATACGGTCGCGCTTTTCCAAGCGATTGCGGAATCGATTATTCGATTCCGCTGACGGTTCGGTTCCGTGCGCAAAAGCACGGGACCGAACTTTCTTTCGGGCGCTTAAGTTACTAACAAACCACGACCATGCAACCAATCACCGATATCGTGCGCATGCTGACCGACCTAGGCGAACGCCAGGGCGTCACCGCGGCGAAAGCCGGCCGGCAAATGGAGCGCCTTCTGAAAAATGCCGGCGTTCCCTATCAGATAGACCGCATCACTACCGCAATTCCCCGGGGTACGTCGCGGCTGCTGGTTGATGGAACGGAAATGGAATCGGTACCGACCAGCATGAAAAGCGGCACGATTACGAATAGCGACGCTCTCGCGAGCTCGCTTATTCCTTCGCGCTACTTAATCGACGTTCCGAACATTAACTTCAATCCTCGTTCCCCCGGACTCTCGGTGACTAACCTGTATTTTGCCCCCGCGCTCGCCGTCCGCACGCAGGACGTTCCGCGACTCCTCAACGCCACAAGCATCGTGGGCACGGTCCGCGTAACAAAGACGCGCGTTACGCTTCCGCAAATACTAGTGGGCAACCGGAAGAACCCGGCCGCCATCGTGTTTTCGCACTACGACTCCATAGGCGGCCCGGGGGCCATCGATAACGCTTCGGGAACGGCCGTATGTCTCCAGCTCTGTCTCACGCAACCGGCGCTTCTTGCAAACAACCTCTTCGTATTCGATCCGAACGAGGAATGCTCGTACGATTATCCGACCTATTGGGGTCACGGGTACCGCGCGTTTGCGAAACGGTACGCGAACCTTATGAAACGCGCGAAGCGTCTGTTGATTGTGGACTCCGTCGGTAATGGGAAACCGCAAGCAATCCGAGATCCCGCCATCCTTAACCTGGCATTCCCCGTTCCGGGCGTGGCGTCGCTTTCTGCCGACGTCGTAACGATAGGAGGCGATATCGAGAACATGATGGAGGTATATCAAAGCGAGCTCGACACGCCTGACTTAGTTTCGGAAAAGTATCTTCAGAGCACCCTCAAACTCGCGCTCACGTTACTATGATCGCAACCGTCGAGGGAGTGCTGGTAAAGCGATCGAGAAGACCCGGAAAAACGGTTGCTCTTATCGGCGGCGTGCACGGAAACGAACGCATCGGAGTCGATACGGTTCGCTGGGCGCGGAAGCATGTCGCGCCCGATACAGGGACAATCTACTTCATCGAAGGAAATCCGCGAGCCATAGAGCAAGGCGTTCGATTCACTGAAAAGGACTTAAATGCGTGCTTCTTTAACTCGCAAGGAACTGCCCTCGAAGAAAGGCGCGCAAGAAAGCTCATGCCCATTCTTGCCCAATGCGATGCGACCCTTGACCTCCATGCAAGCAATTCAAAGAAAGCTACGCCGTTCGTCATCTGCGAAGAGAACGGTATGGCTTTTGCGCGACTTCTTAACTTCCCTATTATTACGACCGGATGGGATGCGCTTGACCCATTTTCGACTGATGCGTACATGAATAAGCGCGGGAAAGTTGGTGTCGGCGTAGAGTGCGGGTCGATCTACTTTCCCGAGGAAACAACCTCGCTCGCTCGCGAAACCGTCCTTCGTTTTCTACAATTCAATCAAATTATTAGAGGCCCGGCTCGCTCTGTCGAGGAAGTATCCCGCCATATTCGTGTCCACTCATCGGTTGATCAAAACGAGTATCCCATCATTTTCTCTAAAGACTACGCCGACTTCGAGTTACTTGCGGCGGGAGAGGTCTTTGCCCATGCCGGAACGAAAGAATATCGCGCAGCGGAAGGCGACTGCATCCTGTTTCCGCGCCCGAATGCACCGGTTGGCTACGACGCGTTTATTTTGGGAAAGGAAATGGATTCACAGTGATACGTTCCTTTCTTCCAATAGCACTGGTAGACCCGGGCCGAGGATTTAGAGGTGATAGTGCTCGCGGCGCGCGGATTCTCGGTCAAAGTGCGGACCCTGGCCGGCCGATTTCTCCCCCGCCGATAGCAACAATATTCATCTGCTCATCATATCAGTGCCGGGGATTCACTCCGCTTTCACTCCACCTGTGAAAAACTGATGCCATCGCGCGCGGGAATGTCGGCCCGAACACGCGGTCATTTACCAGTGTTACCACCTTGCATATGCAACACGCAAACACTTACCTCCGCGCATCGCTTGCCGCTGCTACGATTGCCGGCATCGCCGCGGGAAGCGTCGCGTTCGCCATCCCGGCGCTCGCTGACGTAACGGGATATCAGACGGGCTATTCCTACCACGAGGGCCTCGCGAACGGCGACGGCGCCATGCTCATGATGGCGGGCAACCAGGGCGACGCCGTTTCTTCCGCAGACACGAGCACGGCCGCGCCGGTTTCGACGGCGCCCGCACAGCCGGTATCCGTCATTACGAATGAGTCGGCTGCTCCGGCAGTTGCTCCGGCGGCTGAAACCGCGCAGCCCGCCGCGGCCGCGACGAACGGATCGTTCTTCGCTTCCATTTCGCCCGTGACGTGGGGCGCCATCGCGCTCCTCGTGCTCGCCTTCCTGGTCATCGTCGCGATGCTCGCCCGCGAACCGGAAGAAGTGCGCCGCACCGAGCGCGTCTACCACCGCTACAGCTAACCTCCTCCACGCATGCGCAGAAAACGCCGGCGAGATGCCGGCGTTTTCCGTTCAAAGCTTCGCGTAGCGCTCATGAGCGTTCGAGGCTGGTGCGAGCGCGCCTCGACTACGGGCTACCCGTTGGTTCCTTGCGAGCAACCTTTCCTATCATAGTGCCGTTCCCGGAAGCGGCAGGGCGTTATCAACACCAAAGCTATCCACTCCATCCCCTTCCGCTCGCGCAGGAACGCGCGATACTACAAGCGGGGACGATTTATTCATTCATCCCAATCTGCATGAAAGCAGTTCACGTAATCGCATTTATCCTGGTTGTCATCGGCGGACTCAACTGGGGCCTCGTTGGCCTCGGCGGTTTCGCCGGCGGCGACTGGAACGTGGTCCATATGATCCTCGGCGCGTGGCCGGCGGTGGAGTGGATCGTGTACGTGCTCGTCGGCCTTTCGGCGCTCGTCCTTGTGTTTACGCACAAGGCGCACTGCCGCATGTGCTCAATGGGCGGCATGCCGGGAGCGATGTAAGCATGCGCATGTACAACACACCGCCGCCCAAAAGGCGGCGGTGTGTTTTTGCGATATCCGCCTATCGCGAACGATACGCGACGTGGAAACTCGCGTACGAAAGGTAGGCCGTGACGAACACGCCGAACCACGAAAGCCAGAGCGGCACCATGAAGTCGCCGAGGATGAGGTCGAGCCCGAACACGAGCCGGAACGCATGCACAAGGCATACGACAAGGAACACGAACCCGACGAAGGTGAGAAGCCCTTTTTCCGTCGGCGTCGCGGGGCCGCGCGTATTCCACGCAAAGTGCGCGAGGAGCGCCGCAACGGCGAGGTCGAACACGGCGATGGGCCATACGGCAGCATTGGTCCACTCGATGCCGAGAATGGTGAGCGGGAAAAATCCGGCGGCGCCGAGCCACAGGACGCTTACGAGGTCGGCGAGGAAAAGACCTACGGCGACCTTCGCGATTTCACGAAGCAGATGACGGTGAGACATAGTAATGCGTATCACGAGTAAGGGCGGCAGCGCCGCATCCCTTTAGTATCGCGCATATCTCGCGTACGGAAAGCGTGCGGAGTGCACAACCGATTGCCGCAGGAATGCTACGGGTTCGCGTTCGCCACGCTGGCGCGCGTAATCGGTCCGAAATATCCTGCGGCGGGAGTGATGCCGTGCTTTTTTTGATACGCCGCGAGCGCCGCTCTCGTCTGCGCGC
>CAYYYQ010000029.1:0-3239 GCA_964475915.1 uncultured Candidatus Saccharibacteria bacterium | reverse complement strand
GCTACGCGGCCGGATTTCGTCCGGGCCCGGGGCTCACCATGGTCCGCGTCGGGACGCTCCGCGTTGCGCCCCTTCCGAACGGCTCGGCCGTGTACGCCGACCAGGCCCCGCGCGGCGTCGCCAAGAATGGCTTTGTGATGGCATACCTTGTCCCCGGCACCCACACCATTATTGTCGACGCGCCGAACGACGAACCGGGCGAATATTCCGTATCCATTTCATCCAATCAAACGACGACGCTCGACCCCATCCTCGTCCCGAAAAAAGTCATTACCGCTAATGTATCGGGTGCGGGCCTCACGGCGGCAAAGGCGGCTATCGCGACGACCACGCTCCCCACCGAAGCGAAACCGCTCACCGTGGGATGCGCCCAGGTCTACGTGTACAACAATCAAATCGTCTCTGCGCCGCTGTCCGACGGCGCGTGCGCGACGCCTTCCTATCTCTGCACCGACGGATCCTGCGCCCCCACCATTTCCTATGCTCCGCTCGCCCCCATCCATTCCGTCATCCCGTTCCCGGGGAGAACCGACGCGCTCATCGTCGCGGTCGGACAGTGGGTGTATGCCATCGGGATTGATCCGCGGGCTCCTCAGTATTTCGCCCCCGTCGTCTCGGGCGTCGCTCCCGTGGCCGCGCCCGCGACCGATGCAGCGTTCTACGTCGCCGACGGCGGAAACTATTTCTTGATTTCGTTCTAGCGAACCCGCATTTGCTAGAGTAGAGGGATGTTCGTCATCGACGTCATCCCCCTCGTAGCGCATGCCCGGGTAGGCACGCTCTCGTACCGCTCGCAACAGGCGCTCCCTGTCGGCACGCTCACCCGCGTCCCGCTGCGGAGCCGCCCCATAGCGGCCCTCGTGGTGCGCGCGACGCCCGTCATCGAAGCAAAGGCCGACCTTAAGGCGGCGGACTTCCGGCTTCGAAGCGGCGCCATGGCGTCCCTCGGCACGCTGCCATTCGGCATGGTCGAAGCCGCAGAAGAAGTGGCGCGCGAGCACGCCACGAGCTTGGGGAGCGTACTCGGCGCCCTTATCGCGCCCCTCATCCCCGACTCCCTTAACGCGGCGAGAAACTCTCCGAACGACTTTTCGGAATCGTTAGGCGATCTGCCCTACGCCGCGCGCGTCGCGGCCTATGCCGCGCACGCGAAAAGCGCGCTTCGCCGCAAGCGCTCGGTGATTCTTCTCGCGCCGACTTTGGCGGAAGCAGAGCGGCTTCACGCATCGCTTGCCGCGCTTTCGCCCGTACTCCTTACGAGCGCGCTTTCCAAAAAGGCGCGCGCTGCCGCGCTCCGCGCGGCATTCGACGGCCCGCGGTTCGTCATCGCGACGCCCGGATTCGCCTGGCTCCCCGTGCCCGCGCTCGGCGCGGTCATCATAGAGCGCGCAAGCGCGGGCACCTACCAGCTCCCGAAGAGGCCCTACCTCGACCTTCGGTTCGCCGCACGCGCGCTCGCGCGGCACCGCGGCCTTTCTCTTTTATGCGGCGACGCGCTCATCCCCTTTGAGCTGCGGCCCCGCCCAGAAAAGCCGCTTGCCGCTTCGTTCACAGGATCCGTAGTAATCATTGACGCGCGGCGCGGCGAAGACGCACCCCGCCAGGCGTTTCGCGCCGTGCCGGAACCCTTGCTTCACGCCATTGCGGCTGCGACAGAAAAAGGCGGCCGCGCCGTCGTGCTTGCGGTACGGAAAGGCTATGCGCCGTCGGTTATCTGCCGCGATTGCGGAAACCTCGTCCGCGACGAGCGCGGGTTTGCGCTTGCGCTCATAGGTTCCGGGGAGCACCGCCTCTTCCGTTCGGCCGACGGAATAACGAAGCGCGGCGCAGACCTCGCGTGCGCCACCTGCGGCAGCTGGAACCTCATGGGCCTCGGCGTAGGCGTCGACCGCGTCGCCGAAGAATTAAAGGAAGCCATTCCCGACCGGCCGGTCGTGCGATTCGATCCGGAAACGCAGGGCGGGAAAAAAGCGCTCGACGCGCTACGGAGGCGCGCCATGGCGCCGGGAGCCATCATCGTCGGCACCGAATCCATGCGCGCGCACCTCGACCCTGCGGCGCCTTTTGCCCTTGCGGCCATTGCGTCCGCCGATACCCTGCTCGCGCTTCCCTTTTGGCGGGCGCGCGAGCGGCTCCTGCGGCTCGCGCTCATGCTCCGCGAACGCGCGGACACGCTCTACATTGCGACGCGCGTTCCGGACGACGCCGTGTTCGCGGCGATACGGGATCCAAACGACCCGGCCTTTTTTATCGAGGAAACCATGCTGCGGAAAGCGCTTTCCTATCCGCCCTTCGGCCACCTTGTCGTTTTTCACGCCGAGGGGACGCGCGGCCGCGTGGACGCGGCCGCGCAAGCGGTGCAAAAAATGCTTGCCGGCCATCCCGCGATACGGCTCGCCGACCGCAAAGGGGCGCGCGGCGCGTTCCGGCTCTCCATGGTCGCCAAGTGGGCGGACGGGGCGTGGCCGAACGGCGCCGTGTCGCGCGCGATTGCCGCCTTGCCGCCTTTTATTTCCGTCCACCTTGATCCCGATTCGCTGTGGTAGCGTGATGCGTTTTGCGATTACTTTGCTATAGTCGCGAATATGGCGAAGCGACCCATTGTCTCCGAGGGCGACCCGGTGCTCCGGAAAACGGCTGACGCGGTACCGCCCGCGCTGTTCGGCACGCCCGAACTTGCGGCCATCATACGCGACATGGCGGACACGCTCGACGGCGAAGCGGACGGCGTCGCGATTGCCGCCCCGCAAATCGGCGTCCCGTACCGCATTTTTCTCGCGCGGTACGACCGCATGCGCCCCGAATCGGAAGACGGCTCGGCGCCGCGCGCAGACCTCGGAGTGTTTATCAACCCTTCCCTCGTGAAAACGGCAAAGAAGAAAATGGTGGTCGACGAAGGATGCCTCTCCGTCCGGAACGTGTATGGGAAAACCGAGCGCCAGAGCCGCGCCACCGTCCGCGCGTACGCCGTAGACGGCGCCGCGTTCGAGCGGGGCGCGGGCGGCATATTGGCCCAAGCATTCCAGCACGAAATCGACCATTTGAACGGCATCCTGTTCACCGACCATGCGACCGACATCATTCACATTAAAGAAGAAGAGCGCGAAGCGTACCGCGCAGAGCGCCGCGCGCGCCGAGCCGCAACCGGCCACTATGACGACGCATAAGCCATTCGCCTATTTCGGCACGCCGTACGTCGCGCGCGACACGCTCGCGCGATTGCTCGACGAGGGATACGT